>JBCBLJ010000399.1:0-7444 GCA_038520195.1 Planctomycetota bacterium | reverse complement strand
CCGTTCCATCAATCAGCGTGGTCACTCCCTCATCTTGAATGAAGTACTCGAAGGTGTCGAACCCGTAGTAATCCGCCGGAGGCGTGTAGACCAGCGAGTCGGTGATGGGATCAAAGTCGACGGTCCCGCCGATCGAGGTCGGAATCGGGAACGGCCGGAAGGCGGCGGGGAACGCCGGGTCATCAACGATTGTGAAGCCCGTTCCATTGACGGTGAAGTTCGTCGGATGGGGGATCCCGTTCCAGAACAGCGGTGTAAACGTCAGATCGCTGTCGACGAAACCTTGATCGATTCCGTTGAAGGTGCCGCTAGCGAACTGAAGGTCCGTGATGGTGTCAGTGTCGAAATCAATCGATGCGAGGAGTCGGTCACCGACTTGCGGCGTGAAGTTGGTCCAGATGACGCCGTTGCTGTATTGCCACTCCACGCCATTGAATCGAACGGCGATCATGTTTTCCGCGGCGACGCCCAGGAAGGAGGCCGGCGGTGGAGCCGCTGAGAATCGGAAGAACACATTGGTCTGGCTGAACATCAAGAATCCTTGACCTGACAGACCAGGCTGAAGTGCGATGCCCGAGTTGGTCGGACCGATGCCGACGGTGGTGGTGGACGAAAAATCGGTCACAAGCTGAACCGGCCCATCATTGACTCCACGGCTCTCGTCGTCGTCGCTCGACTGACCGGCAAAGTCGTTCGCTAGCACTAACGAAACGGGGATCGAGATCGGTGTGTCTTCGAGGATGGGGGTGCCGCCAACATCGGCCAAGAAGTCATCATTCGCCGTCGGCGGATCGTTCTGCGGTCGCACCTGGATGTTGATGGTGGCGATCACGGATTCAGGGGCGGGCTGAGGATCTTCGGGGTCCCCATTGGGCAGCGTGGTCGATCCGTCGTCGCTGACCGTGTAGCGGAACGCGTTAATCGAATCCGAGCCGATATCGGGATTGTCTTCGTTGTAGTTGTCCGCGGGTTGGAAAACGACTTGTGAGACTTGGTTGGACAAGCCCGGGATTCCGAGTCCGGCAGTAACGGTCGCGGTGACGGTTCCGATCAACACAAAGCCGCCGTTGCCATCATCAAGGAAGGCGTTGGCGGTATGGTCGCCGAGTCGCAGTTCTGAATTGCTGGTCCCCGGGATGAGGTCAATCGGCACGACGTTCAAGTCTGATCCGTCGGAAGCCGTGACGGTGATTTGCGTCACCGAGAGTTGTTGCTCAAGTTCATTCCACGGCGGAAGCAAGACATTCGCGTCTTCGTGCGGCAGTGCGCCGGTCAGCAACTGTGCCGCGGTGATCGTGACCGCGGTGGCTGTGTTCGTATCCGTCGGTTCGGTGGTCACGAAGCTGTGATCCATCGCGACGGGCGAATCATTCACCGCGCGGACACGCAGCGTCACGGTCCCAGCGGTGCTGCTACGGACCGGAAGCGGAAGTCCGGCGACGGTTTGGGTACCGCTGATCCGATACGTGAAGCTGTCGAAACCGTAGAAGTCCGGATTTGGGGTATAGGAGAACGTTCCGTCGGTCTCATTGAGAACAAGTGTCCCGTTGAGAGCGTTGTTCTCGACCTCGAACATCAGATCGGTGACACCATTAAGTTGATCGTTCAGTCCAACGGCTTCCGCGGCGCCGACAACCAGTGGCGTGTCCTCAAAGATTTCGAAGGAGTCATCGACGGGTTCCGGCGAGGACGTTCGCGCGATGAGAACTTCATAGTCTTCGACCTCACCCCCGATTACCACGCCGTCGTCGGTCGCGTTTCCGGCGCTACTGAGCCGAAGTCGCAACCACGTGTCGGTTGCGTCCGTGTTCGAGAGGATTGCCGGGTCTGGAATGCTGTGGATGATGACCCGATTCTCACCGTCGAGCACCGCGTGACTGGCCAAAACTTGCTCGCCCGGATCGGTGAAGTCGCCGTCGCCATTGAAGTCGACCCAAGCATCGAGCAGGCCTCCGCCGGTTGTGTTGACAATCAATTCCGCCCCGCCGGGCGCCGCCGGGTTGAGGAAACTCAGCGGTGAGCCGTCGACGTTCAGGAAGATGCCATCGATCGTGTTGGCGCCAACGGTGTACGAGCCGATCAACGCGCCATCCTCGTCATCGCGCGATTGCAGCATGAAACCGCTATCGCCGCGGTCATAGATGACGGTGGCTCGTGGGGCGAACGCGAGCAGGTCATCGATCAGGATGGTCGCAAATCGTTCTGCCGTGACCGAGTCGGGTTCATCGGGAACGAGCAGGATCGGAACGTTTCCGTGGGTCGGAGTATCGCTCGCCAGCACCAACTCATACGTGCGCGGCGTTCCATCGATGGTGATGACGAAGGTGTCGCCATCCTGCGCGTTGTCAAATGCCACGACGACCACGTCGGCGATGCTCGTTGCGGTGATGCCGCCAGTACCGACCGGGCTTGTCAGCGGAATGCTTAGGTCATCACTCGGCAACGAAAAGTCCGATTCGCTGTCGATTTCCGTCCCCAGTCGTGGCAAGGCCGGTGTGCCGACGGTGTGTCGTGCACCGTTGTCGGCCAGAGATGTCGGGAAGTTCGGCGTCGCGTCACCGAAGTCCAGCTGGACACCGGGCATCAAGATAGTGAATTGCGTCTCTCGATTGGCGCGGTTGGGTTGCAAATCATTGCCGGCCTTGTCTTGGATCGCACCGACGACCGTGAGCGGCTCGCCGATGAAGAGGTTGACGTTGTCCAAGTAAATCAGGCCACCGCCCGGGGTGAAGGCGCTGACGTTGAGTCCGCTGTCGACCACCGCGGCAACAATTTGCCCGGCCATCGATTCTTCGGTGAACTGAATCGTTGGGATAAAGTTGATCGGAACGGTACCGCCTCCGAATCCGCTGACCGTGATCGAGGATGCCAGGACATTGACGGTGGTTTGGATCGGCGGACGGCCCGACGCGATTTGATCCGGTTCACCGAGACGAACTACGTTCAACACGTTCGTCGGATCGAGTGCTCCACCGAATGCCGTTCGAATCGCGTTGGCCAGCACATTGGCGATTTCATCGGCATCGGCGGTGGGGTCGAGCAGCACGATGTTGTCGCCCGTCACCACCGACGAATCGATCGTCAGCAGGAAGCCTTGGTTCACGCCGTCGCTGGTAATCTCGAATCTTTCGCCATCGATCGAAGCGCCGGTCGCGGTCGCCGGGATGGTGAGTTCGAGTTTGCCGGAAACGCCCGCTCGTCCGCGGACGGTGAGCGCGACCGAGTTGACGCTGAGGTCGTCGTTACCGTCGCCACCGATGTAGACTCGTCCGCCTTCGAGTGCCCGAGCGCCACCGACTTCGATGGAGGGCGTCAGCGCAAAGGCCTCGGCGATTCTGTCGGCCAGTTCGTCGGCGGTGTCGCGCGGGCCGAAGCTGATCCGGCGCATCGAGTTCGGGTCTTGGAGCGTGCCGTCGTTATCGAACTCAAATTGGACGACGGTATCATCGCTGCGATACAGAATCGTGTCGCCATCTTGAATCGGGTCCACACCGCCGGTGAGGAGGACATCCGTGGGCAAGCCGGCCGCGGTCAATCCCGGTTGCGAGCCGAGGTGGATCTGCGCCGTCGGTTCGAGCCGTGGCGAGATACCGAGTGCGACTCGAACTGCCGGCGTCGAAAGTGCATTGAAGATCGCGCGGCGAACATCGTTCGCCGTCACGGCGGTCGTTAAATCGACGGCAACGTTGGCAGGGTCGGTGCCGCCGATCTTTTCAAACTCGAAGGTGACCGTGGTGGTCCCGTCGGACGACGTTAGCTGGAACGTGTCTCGGTCAAGGATCGAATCCGGCGTCGCGGTGATTTCCAACGCGAGGCTCGAAGTTAACTCGAGAACGAAGCCGGAGTCGTACTCGAAGGTGACTTCATTCCCATCGTTGTCGTTGATGGTGAAGCGTTGTTCGTCGGCGACTTGCAGACCATTGGGGGCTCGGAAAACCGTTCGGTCACGGTTATTCAGCGTGATTTCGAAGGCAGAATTCGGATCCCAGATGCCTGTGCGAGGGCGAATCAAGATCGTGTTGTTGGTCGCGGCGTAGCTAAACTGATAATCGACCCCTTCGACCAGCAGGCGACCGTCCTGCGAAACGTTGATCGATTCCGGTGTTACGGTGGAGTCGTCGAGCCCGACTCCGTTTCGGTCGAGGATCTGCAGCTCAAAACCTTCCACGGTTCCCCGGATCACGCGGACAAAACTCTCTGCGGCGTCGGAGTCGTTGATCCCGTTGTCGAGCGGCACATTGAGACTTGCGATCGGTCCGACCGTGTCACTGCGATCGATCGCACCGATGTCGATGAAGACGTTGTTGCCGGTACCGCCGCCGTTGTTGTTCGGCGCACCCGTCCGCAGTTGGTCGGTGATGTCGCGCGACGGCGCGATGATCGGCGAGACCGCGATTCCCAATTGATTGCGTAGACCTTGCAGCACGATGCGGTCATCGACGGCACCGACTGAATTGTCGATCAGCAATGAGAAGGACTCGGGATAGAAATCACGATTGGCGAGATCCACGAACACGGGATCGCCGATGCCGGGTTGGACCGGGAATGCACCAAGGCCAAGTGCCGCTGGCAGCACATTGGTCGTGTTGCTCAGGTAAAGCGTTGCGAAGGCTTCGACGATGCCCGCCCCGGTCGCGTTGATGGCGACGTTTGTCAACGCAATCGCGTTGTTCATCAACGTTGGTGATGCATCCTCGAGAATGCGGATTCCTTCCTGACCTCCGACAATCGTGTTGTTGAGGACCCGTGCATATTGGTTCGGAGCATCGGAGTCGGTGCCGAGATCACCGCCGATGCGGATCCCGCCGAGTCCCACTTCGGTCGCGATCACGTTGTTGAAAATCACCACGCCCGGGGCAAGATCATCGGGGTTAGCCGAGGTGAATGCTTGAGGTGAACCCGGGGAAGGCAAGTCCGAGCGGCGAGGCCCGGCGTCGACATCGATGCCGAATCCTTGGGTATCGAAGATGAAGTTGTTGCGTAGCAGGATCTGTCCCTGCTCCCGCGCGAGGTCGGAGTCTCCGCCATCAAAGCCGAAGGCAACGGGCATCATGTTGTCAAAATTCGTCCCGATGAACTCGGTGCCGTACAAGACGACTTGGACTTGTGGAAGCGCTGGAACGAAGTCGGTACCGCCAAACAGGTCCGACGCCGCGGGACCTTGAAGGTGCAGTCGCGTTCCGGTTTCGCTCGACACGGTTCCGTCGGTCGATGTCGCGAAGACACGGAATTCGTTGTTGATCTGAACGAAGGGTTGATTGATCGCGTCACGCAACGACGCGACGAGTTCGCCGGCGGTCATGTCGCTGGTGTAGGGCACCGCGACGTTACCGGGTGTCACGCCGCTGGCGGCGACATCCACATTCTCAAATTCGAAGAGCAGCACACGTCGCGAATCCGAGATCGAGACCGTTGTGCCGTCGATGATGTCGGCTCCACTCAGCGGGGCCATCTCGCTGCCGAACTGGAGCGCGACCGACTGTCCGATCACATCGTTGGTGTCATAGTTGCGATTGAGTGGTGTTGGGACACCTTGGACGGTGGCTTGTTCGTAATCCGCCGAAAGGCGAATGTTAAGTTGGAATGAGCCCGAATCGATCTGATCGATGACTTCGCCCATCACACCGGTGCTCGGCTCGTGGTTCGGATTGGCGACGAGGCCGATGCCGGGGTTTGCACCCGTCACGGTTTCACCACGTTCGGCGAATCCGACGATCACGTCGTCGATGAACAATCCGGAGCCGCCGTTCGTTCGAGCGCGATCGCCGCGGCGCAACTCACGTTGTTCGGCCGTTGGAAGCTGGAACTCGTTTCCTTCCTCATAGATGCCGGCGGTGCGGCCAGCGTTGGCGTCGTTCTGGAAGACGCTCAATAGGCCTCCATCGGTGACGGTAAACCCATACATCCGCACGGAGTCACGGAAAATTTGATACGGACGAAGGTCCGCCGGCGCGGTGCCCTCGTTGAATGCTTCGGCGATCGCGACCCGCATGGATTCCTGAATCGTGGCGACCGGCGAATTGATCAACACTGGAATCGCGTTGGTGCCCGGAGCAGTCCCAGGTGTTTCGAGAATCATGAAGTTCTCGAGGGTGGCGTTGTTACTGGTGAGTCCAAAGCCGGCCACTTGGAACCGCGAAGCGTGTGTCGGATCGGTGATCGTCGCGATGCCGACACCGCCCAATGCCGCCTGGATCTCCGTCGCGACCTCGGTCGCGGTCATGGTCGCCGCGAAGCTGATTTCGTTTGCCCCGGCGGCACCTTCGACGAAGGTCCAAGTGTTACCGTTGACGGTGATCTGATCGCCCGCCGTGATCGACGAACCGGCCGGAGCCTGAAGCACCAATCCGAGATCGAATTCGAAGGTCTCGGTGTCACCGCTCAATTCGTGTTCGATCGTGAATTGGCGATCAGCGGCGGCTGCGTCCAAGATCACGGCCGGACTGACGGCGCGGATCTCGGTGACACGTTGTTCCGATTCACCGGCGGAGTTGAATTCGAATCGAATCCGAACGTCGTCGTGTCCCGCCCACGGCGCCAGCGGAATTCGCGCTTGCAACCAACCGCCCGTGTTGTCGTGCAGCTCGCGAGCGATGTATCCACGGCCGTCGGGTTCGCGATAACCGTTGATAGCGACATCGAATTCGTCGAACGTTCGCGGATCCGAGAACGGGACGCCCGGGTCATTGAAGATGCCCGCTTGAGCGCCGTTGTTGGTCGCGACCGTGGTCCAGGAGCGATTTTGCTCGCTGGAAACAAACACGCGGAAGCTGTCACGTGCGAACGCGTTGGGATCGTTCAGCAGTCCTTCAAAACCATCGGTCTCGAGGAAGTAGCTGAAGTAAAGCATCGGCACGTCGTCCGGTGAATACTCCGAAAGGTCGATGGCACCGCTCTCGACTTGACCGTGGGCGCTACCGCCGGTGAAGAACGTGCCGGCGTTCGGCGTTCCGTTGGCGTTGCCAAAGTAAAGACTGTTGCCGCCCCCGTGACCTGCGTCTCCGGATCGTTGGTTCGTAACGTGCCAAAGGTTTTCGCGAGAGAGGCTAAACGTGAGTGAACGCGGGTTCGCGGCGACGTTGTCGAGTGATGTGTTACCACGATCAAGCACCTCGACGACGCTCAATTGCAACGGGTCATAGGCGATCAATTTTCCGGCGCTGGTGATGATCATCACCACGTCTTCCATGCCGGGAAGTCCAAGGGGCGCCGGTGTCACCGAAACAATCGTTTCGTTGGCATCGAGCGGGACGACGGAACCCGCACTCAGTGTCGCGAGGGTGGCGACGTCGTTGGGATCCGGGTTCGTGTTCAGGTCCGCGGGGTTGATGGTGGCCACGCGACCGGTTTCCGAGAACGTGAAGAAGATGTCTCCAACGAACGCGGCACCGACAACAAGTTCGTTACCGGGGCCGTTGATCCGTCCAATCTCGACACGATTGGT
>JBCBLJ010000296.1:0-8997 GCA_038520195.1 Planctomycetota bacterium | reverse complement strand
GTCCGCGGGCTGGATTGAGCCTCGGCCAACGGCAGTCAACGTCCCCGCGCTTGCTGCTGGGGTGATCCAAGAGCTGTTGGTGGTGGAAGGCCAGTTGGTCGCCGACGATGAACCGATCGCAAAGCTCATTGCCACTGATGCCGAGCTCGCTGTGCAACAGGCGCAAGCGGCGATTGCGATTCGCGAAGGTGAATTGCAGCGGGCGTTGGCGGAGCAAGCGGCCGCCGATATGAGACTCGGCAACCCGGCGCACCTGAAAGCCGAAGTCGCCAGCGCGCGGAGCACACTGGCTAAAACCACCACAGAGTTGGAAAGGTTGCCGTTTCTTGCCAAAGCGGCAACGGCGAACGTCGCGTTCACACGCTCAAGTTGGGAAAGCAAGAAAGCGGCCGGCCCCGCGATCGCACGTCTGATCTTGGAGCAAGCCGCAAACGAACACACGGCTGCAGTCGCTGAACTTGAGGAACTTGATCGTCGAAAGGAAAACTTGAAACGGGAGAAAGAGGCTCTCGGTGAGAAATTGTCCGCGTTGGAAGACCGACTCACTCTACTCGTCGAAGAGCGGCGCCAAGTCGGGGAAGCAAGGGCGAAGGTTGCAACTGCGGCGGCGCAACGGGATGAAGCCAGATTGAGCTTGCGACGGGCGGAGTTGGACCTCGAACGAACCATTGTCCGTGCCCCAATCCAAGGTCGCATCCTGCGCTTGGTGGCGTTTCCTGGAACCCGTGTCATGGGATTAATGCACACGGCAGCGCAGAGTTCCTCGACGGTCGTCGAGATGTATGACCCGAAGCGATTGCAGGTGAGAGCCGACGTGCGATTGGAGGATGTGCCACAAGTCCGGCGAGGCGCTCCGGTCGAAATCGAGACAGCATCTTCGGGGACGGTGTTGCGAGGCCGCGTCCTGCGGGCAACCAGCTCCGCGAATGTTCAAAAGAATACGCTCGAAGTCAAAGTGGAATTGATCGAACCACCCGATACCGTCGCGCCGGAAATGCTGGTGACCGCAACGTTCCTCGCTCCAGAGGAAACACAAACTCAATCCGAACGAACTGAGACGAACCACACGCTTGTGCCAGCTCAACTGATCGTGCCGGGCGAAACCGGGACAAGTATTTGGATCATCGACGAGGACGATCGGGCCGTCCTTCGGCCGATCTTGACGGGCGGAGATGCCTCAAAAGGTTTGACCGTCGTCATCGAGGGCCTCGACGCAACGGACAAGCTGATCGTTGCTGGCAGGGAAGGGCTTGCCGAAGGCGATGCGGTCAAGGTGACCGGTGAAGATCAGACCATTGGTGTGGGGAGGTGAAGAAGATGGCTTTGGTCGAACTGATAAATGTCAGCAAGAGCTTTCGCAAAGGCGAAGAAACCATCACTCCGCTGAACGACGTGAGTCTGGAGATTAATGAAGGGGAGTTTGTTTCTCTGATGGGGCCAAGCGGCACAGGCAAAAGTACGCTCTTGAATCTACTCGCCGGCATCGACCGCCCAGATTCCGGAACCATTTCGGTTGCAGGAACAGAAGTCACAGGACTCTCACGCAGCAAACTTGCGGACTGGCGCGCGAAGAACCTGGGTTACATCTTCCAGACGCACAATTTGATTCCAGTCCTGACAGCGTATGAGAACGTCGAACTGCCAACGCTGTTGCTCAAACTTTCTGGGAGAGAACGCCGCGAACGTGTTGAGTTGGCTTTGGATGCCGTCGGACTGAGCGACCGAGCTGATCACTACCCGCGACAACTCTCCGGCGGGCAAGAGCAGCGTGTCGGCGTTGCGCGAGCCATCGTAAGTCATCCGAAACTCGTCGTGGCTGATGAGCCGACAGGGAGTCTCGATAGCGAAACGAGCGAACAGATCCAAGTGCTGCTAAAGCGACTCAATCGGGAATTGAATATCACACTTCTCATGGTCACCCATGACAGCGATGCGGCGATCATCGCAACTCGCCAACTTGTACTTGATGGCGGCAAGTTTTTGGAAGCGCAGGCTGCTGGGCAATAGCGAGCGAATACGATGATTCGATACGTGGCGAAGACGCTCTGGCGACACCGAACCCGCACCATGCTGACAGTCACCGGCACGTTGGTGGCGATGTTTGTCCATTGCTTCGTCGGTTCGGTACAGGAGGGACTTGAGCGACTGACTAGCGGAAACGACGCGGACCGTAGCCTGATTGTCTTTCAAGAGAATCGGTTTTGTCCGACAAGTAGTCGTCTTCCGGAAGACTATGCAAAGAGCATTCGAAAAATTGCCGGCGTTCAGGAGGTCATGCCGATTCAAGTTTGGACGAACAACTGTCGCGCGAGCCTCGACATCGTTGTCTTCAACGGCGCTGAGCCAGACCAGATCGAGAGGACGCGCCCGATTCAGTTGACGAGCGGTGCTTGGGAAACATTCCGGAAGCAACGGGATGGGGCGATTGTCGGACGCAATGTTGCCCTCCGACGAGGCCTTGGAGTCGGAGATCAATTCTCGATCGGTGATCTTTCGGTAAAAGTCGTCGGTGTCTTTTCTTCATCCGTGCCCAGCGAAGATAATCTCATCTATACCAGCTTGGAGTTCCTACAGTACACGCGCGGGCTGGAGTCCGCCGGCTTGGTAACACAGCATGAGGTCTTGCTAACCGAAGACGCCGATCCGGACGTCGTGGCGTCGCAGATCGATGCTGCGCTTCGTGCCGGTCCGGTGGCAACAACAACCCGGAGAAAAGGCGTCTTTCAAACGAGCACCCTTTCCGACCTTGTCGACTTAATCCGGTTGGCCCATTGGCTGGGATATGCGTGCGTTGGCCTGGTACTCTCCCTCGTCGCGACCACGACTGTGATGAGCGTTCAAGATCGAATCAAGGAGTATGCTGTTCTGCAGACCATTGGCGTCCGACCGGTCCATGCGATGAGGCTGGTCCTCACCGAAAGTGTGATTCTGTGTTTGGTTGGCGGGATCGCCGGGACACTTCTTGCCAACGCCACACTTGCTTTGGGGGGATTTGCGATCGGTGCCGAGGGGGCGACGATTGCATTTCGTCCGTCCCTGAGCCTAATCATCAATGGCGCGGCAATCTCGCTGGTGGTTGGCATCCTGGCTGGGTTGGGACCCGCGGTTCAGGCTGCCGCGGTGCCGATCGTGAGTGCCCTGCGTGACTCGTAGCATCACATCACCCCCGTCACAGCTCGTTTGCGGCAGTCAGTCGCCGCCGTCTGAGGTGAATGGGCTGATCAACGCGACAACCTCAGCGGCATGTCATCTGGATTCTTGAAAAGCTTACGGAGTCTGATAGAACCCTTTTGGCTTTGGATTCGAAGGGGAACGCCTCCGCCATTGATCTTTCCGAATTGATACTCTTCCAAGTTTGGCAGATCGCTACCGAGTTCGGAGCCCGTTGGTCGGCTCGCAGCTGTGAACTCATCTTGGAACGCGCTTCGATAGCTCCCTCGGCCGGCGCAGATCGCCGTTGAGAGGCGAATGGCTTTAGGTAGCGTCAAGTCGATGTCGCCGTTGTTGGTTTCAAAATCGAGCAGTGCATCCATCGCGACTTGCTTGAACCTGATCTTCAAATCGCCATTCTGGCTGAACGCGGTTGCGGAGCCTTCGATCTCCGAAAGCCGGATGTCGTTGTGTTCCGACTGAGTGTGGATCGTTCCCGAGACATTTTCTACGTCAATGTAGCCGTCTCTATACGTGTCGAGTGTTAAGTCCGTTTTGAAAGGAACCTTGATTCGCAGGTTCAGAACGTAGTTCTGGTTGTAGGTATCGATCGTGATCGAATTCTCGTTCGGTTCCGAGATCAAGTCGTACTTCGGCGCGAAGACTGGGGCCAGATCCTTGCCGTCTGAGATCTTCCCCGGTCCGCTTTCGAACTCCGGTGGCGTTAGGATCTCAATAACAACGTTATCCTGATCGTGCCCTGCAACCTCGATGAACCCACGGGTAATGTCGACCACGAGTTTGCCGCGTTGTTTTGCGTTTGGAAACTCCAGTGGGATCGACTTGAAGACGATGGGCGTCTCCTCTTCTCTGCGCTCGGCACTGGATGTTTTGGTCGATGACTCGGTTGCTCCATCGCTTACTCCAGTGCCGAATTGCACCACGCAGATGATCGCCACTGTTACCAGAATTGTCATTGTGATTGATCCTATCAAAACGAGGGTTCGAAACGCAGGCTTGCTCCACGAGAGTTGCTTAGCACGCGTGTTCGGTAAGGGGTTGTGATCGGGCTGGTACACGTGAGCGAGGAACGCGACAAGCTGATCGTGCACTTCAGCTGAGGAAGGCCTTTCGGATGCCGACTTGGCGTGCATTTCTTCGATCAGCGTGCAGAGCCATCGAGGCATTTGAGAGTTCAAGTCTCGGATGGGCCTTGGCTGCTCATCGGTGATCTTTCGCAAAACCCCGAATGAGGTCTTTGCGCGAAACGGCGGGTGTCCGGTACAAAGCGCGTAGAGGAGACTCGCGAGGCTAAAAACGTCGCTGTTGCAATCAACCGATTCCCCTTGAGCCTGCTCCGGGGACATGTACTCTGGCGTACCGGCGATCGTGCCCGTTCTTGTCATGGTTGCATCGTCAATGGTCTGGGCCAGTCCAAAGTCGGTAATGACAGCTGTTTCGACTCCTTCGTCGAGCATCACGTTCGCCGGTTTGATGTCACGGTGGATCAGTCCTTTCTCGTGGGCTGCGACCAGTCCAGCCGCAATCTGGCTTCCGACCCTCAGCACTTCAACCAGCTCCAATGGCCCTTGGCAATCCATTCGTTGCTGAAGAGAAGGACCGGCGATGTATGGCATCACCAGATAGGGCAGCTCATGTTGTGTTGAGACGGAGTGAATCGGGATGACGTTAGGATGCAACACTCCCGCCGCGGCTTTTGCCTCGCGGCCGAAACGGTATCTCGCCGTCGCGCATTCTGCAAAAGTGGGGTTAATCACCTTCAATGCAACGACTCGATCAAGAGCTCGATCGACCGCCTTTAGAACCACACCCATGGCTCCATGGCCGACGACGCCCATGACCTCGAAGCCACCCAGCCGCCCGAGAGCGCTGGGGTCATCGGTCGGATTGAGCATGCTGACAAGCTGCCGAATCGTGAAAGGCAGAGCCTTAGATCCCGAGCCCGTTTCAACTTTCAGTTTGGTCTCCGTCTTGCGGGAAAGACAAGCCTTCGCATCTCGCCACTGGCCGACCGAAGCGGCATGCTTTTCAAGTTCCTTGCGACAGGCGACGCACTCTTCAAGATGCTCTGTGAGTCTTTCGACCTCACGTTGATGCAGAGTGCCGTCAAGGAACTGAATCAAGTGCTTCGATTCGCAAATACCTTGATTCATTCGTACATTTCCTCCACCTTCGAGACGAGATCCGAAAGCTGTTTCATGATTCGGCTACGTGCTGCATAGATTGCGCCGACGGACTTCCCGAGTTCCTCGGCAACGAGTTCGATCGACACACCTTCAACGGCCGTCAACTCAAATGCCATCCAATTCGCGCTCGTGACTCTTGCGCGAACTTCTTCCGCGGCTCGCAGGTAGAGTTGCCGCTTGTATTCGAAATCAATCTCGATTTCGCTCGGGACTTCGGCGACAGGGATGTCAGCCAACTCCAGGGAGTGACCGTTTCCCCCGAGGCCTTCATCGGGTTTGCGTCGCGTGAGCGCATTCAGAGTCGCGTTCTTTGCGATCCGCAGCAGCCAATTTCGAAAACGAGTTTGGTTGTCGCGTTTCTCCCAGCGTCCAATGGAACTCGCGACCGAGATGAAGACTGTCTGAACCAAGTCGAGAGCATCGGCATGCTGAAGTCCTCTTGAGACAGCGATTCCGTAGACGACCGGGCGATAGATTTCGACGAATTCTTCCCACGCGAGCGCGTTTTCCCGCGATTGGATCTTCACCAGCAGGCTGTCTCGCGTTTCCGGTATTTTCTCCACCACAGTGAAAAATCGCTCATTCGAAGTGCGTGAATTGACCTCGCACCATTTAACACAGCTGCCCTGTCGGTCTCACACGCCGACGCAAGAGTTTTTTCAAGTCGGACACGTCGTGACCAGACCACGGCAAGTCGCATTGCGAATCGGACCGGGGTGAAATTGTCTACCGCGGTCGGGCGTTCTTCCGGAGAGTCTCTCACTCAGGAATTGGGTCGGTATCCAAGTTTTGAGCCGTTCTCGCCCCATTTGGTCTTCGGTTACGGTGGCAACGGCCCACGACGACCGATTCACGGCGTGGCTTCGCTCTCGCGACGAGCATTCGATAAGGACTTATCTGCACCCGAGGATTCTGACGCAATGGCTCATGGGCCTTCACAGCCGGAGAAACAACTTGATGAGTCTCGACAAATCGACCGACAAGGGCGTAGGCAGACGGAATGAAGATCAATGCGAGGATGGATGCTCCTCCAACACCGCCGGCAATGACGACCGCAAGGGGAGGCCAAAAGTCACCGCCGCTGAGCAACAGCGGCACGAATCCGCCAATGGTTGTCAGGGTCGTTGAGATCACGTGCCGCGTTGTTTTCATGACTTCGTTCGTGATCGCTACCGGATCGCCTGCTCTCGCAAGCGGGTTCGTGCGTATCTGCGCCAAAACGACGATGCTGTCGTTTAATGCAATCCCGATCAGACCCGCCGTTCCAATGAGCGGGTTAAAACCAAGTGGAAAGTCGGCAAGCCAGAGATTCAAGAATGCCAAACCGAAAGACATCACGGCGACCAAGCCGAGCACACCGGCAAGCAGGAATGAACGAAATGACAGAACGATTGTCGCTAGCATGACAACCGCCAACACCGGAGCGTAACGGATAAGATTCGCCATGGCCGCAGTGCGCTCTTCGGCATCACCACCAACCTCCAATCGGTACCCCGAAGGAAGTTCGTAGCCCTGATCCTCCATCCGAGACACGAACGCTTCAGTCACTTCGGGCGCGAGCGCGTCAGCTTCAACGTATGCTTTGATTGTGTTTGAGCGTTCACCGTTGCGGCGATGAACACTGGGCGTTTGAGGCTGTATCGTCAACTCACCAATTGCTGAAAGAGGTAACCACGAATTGCCTCCAGGTGTTACGATGCGACTTGATGCGATCGCGTCCGTGTTGCCTCGCAGTTCATTCTCAAAACGCACCCTGACCGGCAATTCTTCGGATTGTTCAAGCACGCTGCCGCCGGTCGCGCCCTCCAAAGTCGTTTGCAATTGGCCTGCAATGTCCGTCAGTGTGAGTCCCGCCAACCGAGACTTTACTTCGTTCGTCTCGACCCACATCTTTGGTTCGGTGGCATCGAAGGAAGTCTGGGTATGGACAACCTGCGGTGTTTCGTAGAGCAGACGCTGAAGATCGTGGCCAATTTTTCGCAGCATGTCGACGCTGGGTCCGTAGACGCGAATCTCCACCGGAGCCTCAACTGGCGGTCCCTGACCCAATTGCTTTACGACCGTTTGGGCTATAGGAAACTCTCGATCCAATTGCCTTTGCAACTCTGGGATTAGCTTTCTGGCCTGGTCGGGACTCGCCGCCGTGACGACTGCTTCGGCATAGCTGGGCTTTCGATCCTGATTCATGATCATGTTGTAGTAGACCGTCGGAGCACTTCCACCGACCAACCAGTTGATGGCTTTGACATCACCACCTTCGCGTATCTTGGTCTCCATGCGTTCGGTCATCTTGCGAGTGGCGTCAATCGAGGAGTCTCTTGGCATCCAGACTTGAATATGAAACTGATCGCGGTCGGCTCCCGGGAAGAACTGATTTCTCAGGTCACCGACTCGTAGGAACCCGACAAGCGGAAGCGACAGGGCGATCAGCAATCCAAGCACCGGTCGACGAACAACGAATCCGATTAAACGCTCAAGTCCACTCGCGAGTCTTGGCGTAGAGATACCGCTGGTCCACCAGGTTTGCTTGCTTGTCGCGCGACTGAAGAGACCCGTGAGGGCAGGAATGATCGTCATGGCAACAAACAACGAGAACACCAGAGCAAGGATCACCGTCGTGGCGATGGGGCCGACAAACTCGCCAAGGCTGCCTGGCAGCAGAAATACGGGCAGAAAGGCGACAACAGTCGTCAGTGTTGACCCGAGCAACGGGACAAACAGATGGCTGACCGTGTTGGAGATCGCTTCACGAGGCGAGTGGCCATTTCGTATCTCACTTCCAATCTCGTCGACCGTGACAATCGCGTTGTCAATCAGCAAACCCATCGCCACGATCAGACCGAAGATTGACATCTGATGCAGTGGGATCCCCATCACAAGCATCGCGAACAAGACGATGGCGGAAACAAGCGGCAGTGAAAGCCCAACAAAGATGGACGACCGCCAACCCATCATGAAAAAGATAACGAGTACGACCACGCCAGCTCCCATCACCAGATTGGAACCGAGCTCACCCAAGCGCTGGCCGGTGTAAACGTCCTGATTGAAGACTTCTGTCAACTCGACGGTCGGTGATAGCTCGCTTCTGAATTGCGACAGAACCGATTGAGCATCCTTCATCCAAAGATCCACGCGTCGGTCATCCAGCATTCGCGCGGCAACGTAAACGCTCCGCTTACCTTCGACAACACCGATCTCGGTTGGCGGGTCCCGCCACGACTTCTCCAGTGTCGCGACATCACCCAAACGGACAATTGCTCCGGACGCGTTCTGGCGAAGTGGAATGTTGGAGATGCGGTCTAACTCTTGAAAGTCGCCGGTAACCTCGATGACAAGGTTCTTGTCTCCAGAGCGGAGCATTCCGGACGGTGATTTACTATCCGCCGCGTGGATCAGTTCGAGCAACTGAGGAACGGTAAACCCAAGTTGGGCGATCTCATCTCGCGAAATGCTAACCGTGATTTCCTCGGATGGCTCACCGAAGAGTCGCACGATATCGGTACCCGGCACATTCCTGAGTCGATCGGCAAGTTCGTCCGCGGTTCGACCAAGGATCCCCATCATCGGCTCTGACTCGGATTGCCAGGTCACACCGACAATCAATGTGTAGGCGACAGCACCACGCTCATCATCAAAATCG
>JBCBLJ010001129.1:0-1971 GCA_038520195.1 Planctomycetota bacterium | reverse complement strand
GTCGGACCGAGTAGTTGAATACTATCGACCGATGGGGACAGATGCGCGATGAGGTCGGGATAGTACGTCCCGACACCATTCCGTCCAGCGATCGCGTCCGAAACGATCGCTACGCGTAACTGTTGGCTTGTCAGCGCGACCGAAGACGGGTCGACCGCGTTCCGTTCGGCCATTGCAGGTCGGATGTCGCCCTCGCCTTGACGAATCATCGTTGTGCGCACGCGGCAGCCGGACTGCGGTTCGTCTCGGTATCCGGTGGCTCGAATGGATTGGTCGACATTGACTTTTGACGTTGGGCACCCAGGATGGGCGTGACTCCGGTCGACCGCGCATCATTTCTTCTGACGTCATTCGGGAGTACCGAAATCCTCGATCTGAACTCGGTTGAGTTTGCAGACTTCCTTTTCCACCGTCTTGGGAATGTCGAGTCGCAGCAACCAGTTGCCTCGCTCCAGAGAGACTTTCCCAACCGAAAAGGTCTCAAACTGGTTTGCGGTCGCCGTTGCACGGACTCTGTGTATGGATGGCACAGGCTCCGAAAGTCCGTCAGTTGAAATCAGGCTTAACCGGATCGTTGAACCCGCGGCCGATGGGTTGCAGCCATATCGTAGCAACAGCTCGTAGTCCCCATCGCGAAGGACCTCCAGTCGCCATTGGCAACCATCACTCTCCTCCCTCCATCCTTCAATGGTATCCCAGTCGTAGCCATCAAACACATAACGTGTCTTCGCTCCGAGCAGCGTTGCCCAGCTTGGCGACAGCTCGGTACTGTGAGCCGATCTCGAACCAACGGGAATTCGAATCGGTCGATAGTCTTGGCCCGCCGTGACATCACCGAACCATCGTAGGAATTCGGTGCGGAGCCTGGCCGTGACCTCAGGGTGTTTCTTTGCGAGGTTGATGGATTCGCTCGCATCGACACTCATGTCGAACAGACGCCAGTGTTTCTTGACCGATGCTTCGTTTGGATCGGCACCCTGGGGAAGCTGACACAACAGTTTCCACCGCCGGTCACGGATTGCCCAACGCCGAAAAGGGTTGGGCGTGTAACGGTCCCAAGTGTGGTACACGAATCGACGAATCGGTCTGTCACGGCCCGATTTCAGTAGCTCCACCATACTCACGCCGTCGATTGGTCGGTCGATCGTCGCGTTGACGCCAGCCAATTCGCAAAGTGTTGGAAACCAATCGAGATGGGTTGTCATCGATTGGAGTTTGACGTCAGGCGGAATGATACCTGGCCATGTGACGAAGCACGGTGCCCTGACCCCGCCCTCGTAGACGCTTGCCTTTCGGCCCCGCATACCGCCACTGTAAAACTTGCTGACACCACCGTTATCACTTGTGAACACAACGATCGTCTCTTCTCGAATCTTGAGTTCGCTGAGCTTCTCAAGGAGTCGACCCAGGTTCTGGTCGACTCGCTCGATCATGCCATAGATACGGGCTTCACGAAGAGGTAAGCCCCGTTCCACGTATTTGGAGATCAGTTGGTCGCCGCTTTCTTGATCGAGGTGCGAAGTATCCAGCAAAAATGGCGAGTGTGGTGCGTTGTACATCAACGCGCAGAAGAACGGTTGACGCTTCGAAGTTTGAGAGTGCTCGATGAAGTCGATGGCAGCATCGGTGAAAAGGTCCGTGACATATCCTCGTGCCTCCACTCTCTTTCCGTTGTGGTGCAACTGATCGGGAAACTGGTATCGTTCGATGTGGCCATGGTAGTGGCCCATGAATTCATCGAATCCTCTTTGATGCGGCTGATAGCCGGGATACTTTCCGAGGTGCCATTTCCCAAACAGGCCCGTACGATAGCCCGCCTCTCGTAGTGATTCCGGCAACGTTCGTTCCTGTTTGCCCAGCGTGTCGCCTCCAAACCGCGTGTTGTAAAGACCCGTGCGAAGATAACTGCGTCCTGTCAAGAGACCTGCTCGCGTCGGCGAACAGACGGGAGTGGCGTAGTAGCGATCGAGT
>JBCBLJ010000477.1:0-6540 GCA_038520195.1 Planctomycetota bacterium | reverse complement strand
TTCCAGTCGCGCCGCAACATTCAAAATGTCTTCGGGCGTGTCGGCAAAGTCCACGGCGGACAACAGTGCGCGTTCGACTTCGGCTTTCGGTGCACCCGTCGCGGTCAACGAAATGGCGTAAACCTGATACATCCAAGGTTGCACGTGTCCGGCTCGAATTGCTTCGGCGATCAGATCGCGGCTTTTCCCAAAGTTCTCGACCGCCCCGTCACGGTTCCCTTTTTCGTCGGCCGCCTTCGCCTTGAAAGAAAGGGCGCGAACGGTGCGACGGATACGTTGGTCAAGGATCGTGACGTCGCGTGCGTCGGCTAGTGGCACGCTTGCGAAGTACTCTTCCCAAGCTTTGGCATAAGACTGACCGGATTTCGGTTCGATTCGAATCGACTCGATCGAGTCCAGCTCTTCTTGGGTCAAGGTCTCGGGTTGATTCGAAGGTGCAGTCGACTTGGACTTAGATCGTAGGTTGGCATCATCGGGAACGATAAACGCACCGCCACCGCCGAGGCCTCCGCCGCCGCCGCCAAAGCCGCCACCGCCACCGCCGAGGCCGCCACCGCCACCTCCCAGGCCGCCGCCACCGCCGCCGAAGCCACCGCCACCACCAGCTCCGCCGCCACCGCCGAGGTTGATGATCGGCACGACAAGGTCACCGACGGGATAGACCTTCGTGACCAAATTGTCTTCGGCCGCTTCGGTCGTCGTGATCTGCATCACCTCGTCTTTGATGAGGTACGTCAAGTCGTTGTCGCGAAGCATCAGTCGCAGGAACGACCTCAGCGTCACGTTCTTCAAGTCAAGCGTGACGGGGGTATCGGAATCCAGGCCGATCTCTTCGAGCGCCCGGTTGTCGATCACGATCGGAATGTCATGCGTGTCGCTTAGTTGTTGAACGGCGTCACTGAGCGGGGTTTCGAGGAACGATTGGCTGGTCTCTTGAGACAACGTGGCTTCGATACGTCGCTCCGTCGCGTTGTCTCCGACCAATTCAATCGAGCCATAGCGGTCCAATCGGCGTCGGCTCAATCGCTGCCAAACTTCCGCGTCGGGGTACAAGACCGGTGAGGGCTCGTCGACGAACGGAATATTGCTTTTGAGAACGAGCGAGAACACATCCACAAAGTTCCGCTCACGCATCTCCTTAAACCGACGACTGCGGTCAAACGTTTGCAGCGCCAGCGGGTACTCCAACATGTGGTGACCGGCGACCGAATCCTCGGTGGTGGAGATGCCCGAGATCTCCGCGAACTTGAGCGTCAGCTCACCGTCCGCTTCGGTGTAAAGCCCTTGGTCAATCAACGCGTTGATCTGCTCCGAGAGTGTCTTCAAGGTCGCTTCGGTGCGGAACGTCTCCTGCAACAGACGAGTCGTCGCCCGCGCCGCTTCATCCTGTGCGACCAAGTTAGCCTGTTGTGCATCAAAACGAGCTTGTGCCGCACTGGCCGCCTGGATCGCCGATTGGAGTTTGGACTCCAAATCCTGCCTCAGCTTCGGCTCGATCTCCGGCAGGGATTGCACGCGAGCGAGCACCGTCTTCAAACCACCGGCAACGTTCGTTGGGTCCTTGCGTAGGGCTCGTTCGGCGCTCATCAATGCCGCGGTGACTTCTCGCTTGATCAGCCCGTTGGCGATTTCTCGCTCGGCCGAAATGCGATCCATTAGCGATCCACCTTGTTCGATGATTTCGTCGTCGCCGACAATGCTGAGTCCAGGGCTCGACATCGGGACGGGTTGAGAAACCGGTGGAGCGGGCGGTGCTTCGACCGCGGCACCGGGAGCCGGTTCGTCGACGATGTTGCCGCCGGCGGGTTCAGCCGGGCCGCCAAACGGATTGTCAGCGCCGCCACCGAAGAGGTCGTCGCCGGCCGGAGCGGGGTCCGCAGGAGCATCACCACCGCCGAACAAGTCGTCCAACGGGTTCTGAACGATCAGCGTCGTGCCGCTGACCTTTTTCAGCGCCTTGGCATCTTCATTTTCGGCGTCGGCTTCCAAAGCCATGTCGGCGACCGCCTCGGCTCCTTTCTTATTGCCCTGTTTGAGCGCCAGCTTGCCGGCTCTCACGAGTTCATCCGAACGCTCGGCGAGCATTTCCGCCGTTTGGCGAAGCCAATGGCTGTTCGCGGTCGGCAACGTCAAGCCGCCATCCTTTTCCGCTTGCTTTACCAAGCCAGGAAGGAAAGCGAAATCGGGATGAGCCGTTTCAAGTTCCGTCGAAACATCGAGCATCATGGTTGCCCGAGGGGTCGAGCCCGAAACGAGCATCTCGACCGATTTCACTTCGCCCTTCAGTCGACCGAGCAGAATCGAGTCACGGTCCAATCGAAGCGGCGGAACACGGTTACCGTGAACGATCGTCATCGATTCAGGCAACTTGATCTGTTCCACCCAAATCGGCGATTGAGACGCGGCCTCGGTCACGCGGCTGGCGATCAACTCGGGCGTGTTGCCGTCGGACTCTTTCACGATTCCAACGACACCGCCGGTCTGGTTTGCCAAGATGGCCATCAACTCGACGTTCTTCGACGGTCCGACGGCAACGCTGTGGACGGAAATGCGATCCGCCCGAAGTGCGTCAATCAATCCTGCAAAACGCTTCTGGTCTCCGGTCGCGTCCAGCGAAGAACCATCGCCGATGTAGACGATCGACCGCGTGCGGTTTCGAGGTGCGGCTACCAGGCTGGCGCGAACCGTGTCGATCACGGCCACCATATTGGTGTTGCCAAGCGGAAGCCGGCGTGACAATGCCTTGATCGCCGATTGGTTCGAGGCGTCCGAGGCCGACGCAAGTTTGTCCGATAACGCGACGGCGGTGACATCGGCAGCGAACACCTGCAGGCGATCGTCCGATCGCAATGACTTCATCGTGCTCGCTAACGCCGCCAGTGATTCTCGTCGGTATTCGCCCGATTGACTCGCTGACGTGTCAACCACGATCACCACGTCCGCGCCCGCTTGATCGACCGCTTGAAGCAACGCGTCGTCGGCAGAGGGTTGGATCGAAGCCGCAAAGTAAGCGTCTCCGTTGGCCTCGTATCCGGCGATCCGAACCTGAGCGTTCTCCGCCAAACCGACGCCGCCAAGCAGCGCCAGACCGACCAGGCTCGCGATGCCGCGTGCCGCTGTCTGAGTCATCATTGTTTTGAGTGTGCCTGCGACGTCTCGCATCTGATATTTCTCCGCGTTGCTGGAAAACAAACGGCTGCTTGTTCTCATCGGGGGCACCCTTGGTACATCACCAGGGGCGACCGAAGGCTGTCGAGGAATGGGAGGAGGTTATTCGAGAAGAATCCAATCCAGAGTCTATTCCGGCCGGTTCCGCTCGCCACGAAAAAAACACCCTTTCGCAAACTCGCATCCAACCGAAACTGCCTAGGTGTTGCAATTTGCAACACCTGTAGCGTAATCAATCGGCGTGAGCCTACAAAAGCCAATCCACCCCCGACGGCGACTACTTAAAGCGAATCGTGCGCCAACTCATCGCCAAATTCAAATTTTGACATCCCTCGCGCCCGACTGACCAATTGGCCCGAGACGACGACCTCTTTCACGACATGCCGGCGGGGATTGAATCGCTGGCTGCTGCGTTTGTCGGTAAAGACTTCGAAAGGGAGTTCAAGGGTTTCACCGGCCCCGAGGGGACTGGCTTGTATCAGGAGGTACTGGCCGTTTAATTCAATCGACAAATTCCCGATCGGGTCTTCGGTCGGGTTGCGCACGACGACCACATCCGTCAAAACCCCGACTTCCCCGCCGGTCGTATCAACCACTGCTTTCTCGAGCGACACTTCAACCGGCAGCGGCGGACCGCCGACGCTTGCCGGAAACGTCGCGTAAACACCCAAACCCGCGGCGATCGCAATTGCGAACAGCCCGATCAGGGAGGTTTTAGATAGCCTTCCATGAGGGGCCACCCGAACGACTTCACGATCTTCGTTTGGCATGATCCGGCCCACTGGAGAAACGTACTACCGGCGCGATCCGGTCTCCAACAACGAAAAAAGCCGATCGACGGATGCTTGACCCGTCGACCGGCAATTGCTTCGACCCTTCGGCGGCAAAATGGAGCCGCTGGGAGAAACGCGTAGATCTAAGCGTGCTACTGCACTTGCCGTTTGTTGACCTAGGCGAACCCGAAAAATGATCCCTCTGCCGATGTAAATGGATCGAAGCGGGCGAGGCCTTTATCAGGCGACACGCTGTCAGTTTAGGCTGAAGACACTCGGCAGCAAGCTCCCGAAATAATCGAGCCGCTCGCCCGCCGTGTGTGGTGCTGTCCGATGGACCCCTTCGTCCAGTCGCGCGACACCGCTTCAGCAGACGCCGAAGTGATATCGTCGATTGAGCGGGTTCTTGCACAGAGCAATCTCGGACTTTCTTTGGCGAAGTTTGCGAATCCAGCACCGGGGACACTTCTTAGGATTCATGACCGCAGCCCGTCGGCCGCGGCGACAGCGCTTTGTTGTTTCCGATCGTTTTTCGCGACAGGGATGCCGGAAACCCACAACGTGTCAAAAAAGCATCGGAGAGAAGGACAGTTTCGGGGCATCACGCATCGACGTCCGTCCCTAGCAGTCACCCTCATCCCATTGGGGAAACGGAGTGAATTCGTCTTCGGCATCGAGTAGTTCGTTCCAATTCGCCTCTTCGGCGCGAGGAAAAACGTGTCCACTATCAGTCTCGAGGCCGAGTTCTTCTTCCGATTCGACCAATTCGTCGTCGACGATCATCCCACCGAACGAGTGCGCAACGTGCAGACTCGTTAGCAGGCCTTCGAGCAGTTTGGGTTCCAGTTCGCCCTCGCGAATGAAGCCGAGATGCGATTCATGTTGATGACCGATCGCCCACACGACGTTGAATCGCGACGAAACATCGCATGCGATGCCGAGCACCTCCTCCAAACGAGCCGGCTGCTGATCGGCCTCGCAGCAAACCTCAAAGTGGAACTCGAATGGCTGGTTTGCCTTTTCAAGGTCCGCGCACCGGTCGGTCACGGTCATACCCGAGACACGCTCTCGCAACAGTCGGCGTGCCTCACCGCAAACCGAATCGCTTCGACAGGAAAACTGCAGCTTCATTTCTTGGATGAGCTTCTCAGGAGGAAACTCAGACAGGGCACCGCGTCAACGGAAGAGGGCACCGCGTCAACGGAAGATCGCGACGAAGTGTCTCAGAGTATTGTGGAATCCATGGTGAAGTGCACCGGGGAACGCAGGAATGCAACGTGGGACCACGATCTGATCAGTATCATACGCGTTGCAACCGGTTAACGCGGGCGGCGAGAACGGCTTTGTTGACCGGCATTGCGATGCCTACTTCCATCGAGGCGGAATCAACGTGACACACTTCCATCGAAACTCGGCCATCGGTGCCGTCGCGGTCGGTTTGCTCTTGGTTGTTGTGCTCTTGGTCGATGCCGGATGTAGACCACCCAAGCCCAAGTTCACGCCCGCAGCGGAGGAACTCACCGAATTGGGCGGGGATGCCGAACCGGCGCTCATGGACATCGCCAACGACTTTCGCGTTGACGGCGAGGATCAGGTCATCGAATTTGACTTGCGTGAAGCCGATGATTTCAGCGCGATCGGGGAAATGTTTGACCACCCGAAGCTACGAAGCCTTTTGCTGGCGGACTCAAACGCCGGCGATCAAGAGCTTGAACTCATCGGAAAGTTACCGAATCTCGAGAACCTCGACCTGCGTGGGTGTCCGGTGTCCGATGCCGGAATCGAGCATCTGCGAAATCTAAAGAAACTCAAAGCGCTGAAGCTTTCGGGTAAGAAGGGGAAAACGATGGTCACCGATCGAGGATTCGAAGTGCTCGGCCAGATTCCCACGTTGAAGGTCTTGGCCGCCGACTTCTTGCCGATCACCGACGCCGGAATCGCATCGCTGGGACCACTCCGCCAAGTCCGCGAGTTGTATCTGGCGAAAACAAGAATCACCGGCCGATCGGTTTCAACGATCCAAGGGTTCGGTGGGCTGACGAAACTGCGACTCGCCTCGACGGAGTTTGATGACGATGGCGTCGCAAGCATCGGGTCGCTCACCGAACTCGTTGATTTGGATGTCAGTGAGTGCGCGGCCATCACCGACGCGGCGGCTAAGACGTTCGTGAAGTTGCCCAAACTCAGCAAACTCAATCTCTATGGCACCTCGCTTGGCGACGAAGCGATGGACGCGCTGGGCACCGCTCGTCAAATCACTTGGCTGAACGTGGACAAGACTTCGGTCACCGATCGAGGACTCGTTGCGATCGGCAATCTTGATGCGTTGACGTTTCTGCATCTTGGTTCAACCGTCGTGACGAACGCGGGGTTGGACTCGCTCCAGGAACTGAAGAATCTCAAGAAGTTGATCGTCACCCGAACCGCTGTCACTGCCGATGGCGTGCAAGCCTTGTCAGCGCATTTGCCGTCCACGGAGATCCAACTCGAATACGAACCTGGTAAGTGAACCTTGCTTCCGCGCCGAGGGTCGATCATGTTGACGGCTTCGAGTCTTCAGAGGGCGGGGCGATCGCTCGATCACTTCGGTGTTCGGGAG
>JBCBLJ010000317.1:0-8672 GCA_038520195.1 Planctomycetota bacterium | reverse complement strand
TCTGCACCGTACACGAGTCGTTCAATTTCGCACCGCGCTGGCGCCCCTCGTTTGTCAGCCGCTTGGAGCCGACGGATCGTTGTCATCTAAATGGGCTCGCCGTTGACGATCACGGTAAGCCTCGTTTTGTCACTGCGCATGGTGCCACCGACTCAGCGGCGGGATGGCGAGAGAACAAGCTGGACGGCGGCATTCTGGTGGACATCGAGAGTGGGCAGATTGCTGCACACGGACTCTCGATGCCTCACTCGCCGCGCCTACGTGCCGACCAACTGTACTTATTGAACTCCGGGGACGGAGGCTTCGGTATCTTGGATGTCGGGAGTTCGACCTACCAAGAGCTTCACACATTCCCCGGATTCACCCGTGGCCTCGCATTCGCCGGTCAATTCGCGTTCGTTGGTTTATCAAAGGTTCGCGAGACAGCTGTCTTTGGCGGGCTCCCGCTTTCCGAACGTGGCGGAGACCTGCACTGCGGCGTTGGAGTATTCGATCTGCAGTCTGGAACAACGGTTGCGACGTTGCGGTTCGAGTCGGGCGTCGATGAACTTTTCGCCGTGGACGTGCTACCCAACACACGTCGACCTTTTGTCGCTGGGCCACAATCGGAACCCGATGAAGCGACCCAGGAAGTTTGGGTGATTCCGGAAGTGTCGGCAACTCCGACGCGGTCGCCGAGTCAATCGGTCGAGCAGCTCGCACAGTTGGGCCTTTCTCTGCAGAAACAGTCTCGCCTGGCTGAGGCGGAGGAGGTTTATCGCAAAGCGATCGAACGGGCTCCGGAACGAGCGGCGTTGCATTGCGATCTGGGCAACGTGATGCAAACGTTGGGGCGTGAACGCGAAGCAATCGCGTGTTACCGGGATGCCGTTCGATGCGATCCGGCGTTCGTTCCCGTCCGACAAAACCTCGGCTACCTGGAATTGAATCACGGAAACCCCGAGGAGGCGTTGGAGCACTACTCCGTCGTCATGAAACAGCGGCCGTCGCCAATGAGCCGTCTACTCGATGCGACGGTGTTGCCGGTGGTCGCCGAGTCGCGCGAGGACTTGTTGCGCTGGCGGCAGCGATATGAGATGGAGGTAAAGAAACTTGTCCGCGACGATGTCCAGATCGACACAACAAGAAAGGAAGTGCCGACGGCATTCTTCCTGGCGTATCACGGCTTGAATGACCGAGACGTCATGGCGGACTTCGGTTCGATCTACAAAGGCGTCGAGTTCTGTGAGCCCGCGACTGGAAAGCTGAAGCTGCGTTCCAACGGCAAGCTTCGGATCGGATTCCTCTCGACCAATTTTCGTCGACACACCATTGGAAAGTTAAACCTCGGTCGCATCCGATTGCTTGACCGCTCTCGTTTCGAAGTCGTCGCGATCACCGGCGGCCAAGCTCCCGACGAATTCACCAAAAAAATTCAGACAGCCTCGGACCACTCGTTTCATCTACCGCTCGATCTCGAAGTCGCGCGGCGGCAGATTGCTGAAGCCGATGTCGACGTATTGCTCTTTGCGGATGTCGGAATGAATGTCCAAACAACAACGCTGGCCTATTCACGCATGGCGCCCGTGCAATGCGTGACTTGGGGGCATCCTGATACGACCGGTAGCCCGACAATGGACTACTTTCTCTCGGGCGATGTACTCGAAACCGAGAACGGTGACGATCACTACACCGAAAGCCTCGTGCGGCTCCCACTGCTGGCGACGTACTTCGAAAGGCCCAAACGGTCCGGCGGGCCGAGAAAGCGCGGCTTCTTCGGGCTGCGGGAAGATCGTCGCGTTTACCTCTGCCCGCAAACGCTCTTTAAGTTTCATCCGGATTTCGATTCCGCATTGGCCACGATCTTGAACGCCGACCCCGAAGGCGATCTCATTCTGATCGAAGGCCGTCATCCGTCTTGGACGGAGAAACTTCGAAAGCGTTTGCGACAGTCGATCGCTGATGTGGACCGGCGCGTCCGATTTCTGCCGGCACAGCCGACCGATGACTTCCTCGCATTACTCGAGACGGCGGATGTCATCTTGGACCCGTTTCATTTTGGCGGCGGCAACAGTACCTACGAAGCTTTGGCAATGGGGACGCCGGTCATTACCTTTCCGGGTGAGTTTCTTAGGAGCCGGATCACGCTGGCACTGTATTCAAAGATGGGCTTTACCGACCTTTGTGCCGCTAGTGAGGCGGAGTACGTTCGGCTCGCGACGGAGCTGGCGTGCAACGAGGACTTCGCGCGTGGCGTGCGTCGTGAAGTCGCTTTGCAAAGCCAATTGCTTTTCAACGACCCAGCGGAACTGCGGGGCCTCGAGGACTTTCTTTGGTCATTTGTATAGCTTCGTGACGACTTCTTGGCGTCAATCTGGCCGTACCGAAAAATCATCGGTTCGAATGCCTTTTCTGTCTATTCTGTGTCCGCTGGTGCGCTTCCAAAAGAGATGAGCCGGTCTGCGCTGTTTTCTTGCATTCGTTTCGGGACAGTCCGTTTCAGTCACTCGTAGAGATACCATGTCGCCACGCCGATCTCGCCTCCGAAATCGAACCTCGCCCCGCCGCAACCGACGACGAACCTTGCTCGAGCAGCTTGAGACAAGGAACTTGTTAGCGACGATCACGGTCACGAGCTTGGCCGATGACACGATCGATGACGGTCAGACGACGCTTCGTGAAGCGATTCTCGAAGCCGAGAGTGATCCCTCCAGTGAAGACGTGATTCAGTTCGATGATGCGTTGGTTTCGTCCGGAGACGCGACGATCGATTTGTCGCTTTTTGACCCGGGCATCGATGATGGTGAATTCGGGCCGACGGCGTTTCAGATCACGAGCACGATCACCATCGTTGGACCCAACGGTGAGAACGGAATCCGCATCAACCGCCCGAGCACGTCGAGCGAGTTCAGACTATTCCTCGTCACGACAACGGGGATACTGACGTTTGAAAACGTGACACTCTCCGGCGGCGTTGCGCGAGGCGCTTTCGGTGCATCGGGCAGCGGCGGAGGTGGCGGCGGCGCTGGACTGGGTGGCGGCATCCTCAATCAGGGAACACTGACCGTTCGATCGAGCACCTTGACGGGGCACTCCGCAATCGGCGGGCTCGGTAGTTCCGGCAGCGGTGCGAACCTCGGCGGTGGAGGCGGCGGTGGTGCCGCAAGCGACGGTTTCCCTGGGACCAATCCGAACGGCGGCATCGGCGGGCGACCCAACGGCGGCGCCGCGAACGCTTCAGGACTTGATGGAGGCGACGGAGGGTCCGGCGGTGGCGGGGCCGGCGGAACGCGCGACGGCTCTGGCAGCTCGGGAGGCGACGGCGGAGCGGGCGGCTTTGCCGGGGGCGGCGGAGGAGGCGGTCGTGTCTTTGGCGACAACAGTTCTGGCGGCACCGGAGGATCGGGTGGTTTTGGTGGCGGCGGCGGCGGCGGCGGACTCTCGTCCTGCGGTGGCCTTTGCATTAGCTCGCCGGGAACGGGTGGCGCCGGCGGCTTTGGCGCTGGAAGCGGCGCCGCGGCGATCTTCTCCACGAACGTCACTGGCGGTGGAGGAGGGGGAGGTCTCGGCGCGGGGGGCGCGATCTTCAATTACTTCGGAACCCTGCAGATGACCACGAGCACCATCTCGGGAAACTCAGCAATTGGCGGAACTGCGAACGGAACAATCCGAGCGGGTGAGGCCGGTGACGGATTGGGCGGCGGAGTCTTTTCGTTGAACGGCGATTTCTTCTCCACGAACAACACCATCGCGGCGAACACCGTGATCGGCGGTGCATCGAGCGGTGGTGATGGTTCGGCCGACGGAGGTGCCATCTACAGCCTCGGTGACGGTGCAAGTGTTTTCGTCTCCATCGCACTGAACAACACCTTGCTCGCCGATTCGACCGGCGGGAACGACATCGTTGTCAGCTCGATCAATGGCGCGACAAACTCGTCAAGCGGAATCAGCAACCTGATCGAGTCTGCCGTGGGATTCAATGGCTTCGGCACGGTGACGGCGGACCCGGCGCTCGGAGCACTCGGCGACAACGGTGGCCCGACGAACACACACGCCATCGCCGAAAACAGTGTGGCCGTCGACGGCGGCGACAACGACATTGCCGAACCCGAAGGACTGACGCTCGATCAGCGCGGTCAAAGCCTGTTTCAGGACGGCGATGCGGACGGAGTGATGACCGTCGATATCGGCTCTTTTGAACTCCAAGATGCCGCGCCCACCTTCTCAGCGCCGCGGCGCGGGAATGCCGACGAAATCGCGTTACTCGGAAGCGAAGTTGCCTGGGACATACTCTTCAGCGAACCTGTATCGGGCGTCGACGCGAGCGACTTTCAAGTCAATCAAACGGTGGCCTCCGTCACACTCGGCGACGCCGGGGATAGTGACGAATCGACCTATGTTCTGACGGTCAGTGGAGCCACCGCGGGCACACTGCAAATCTCCCAGCTCGTTGACGACAGTGGAATCACGGACATCGGCGGGACCGAAGCTGACCCGACGCGACAAGGCGAGCTTTCGTTACACGCGTACCAGATCGCCGGTGCGGACTTTGGCGATGCGCCGGATCTTGCTCCCGGCACGGCATCCGGCGACTACGAGACACTGCTCGCCAATGACGGGCCGCGACACGTCATTGATCCAAACCTGTTCCTGGGCGCTGCAGCACCCGACGCCGACATCGACGCATTCGGAGACGGTACTGACGGCGGAACGTCGCTGTTTGACCTCAATCCAACCGGCTCAGCATCGCCGTTTTTCTTTACTAACGTCAACGGGACGCTCTTCTTCCGCGCGAACGACGGAATCAACGGCGTCGAACTTTGGAAAAGCGACGGGACTCGTGAAGGAACCGTTCAAGTCGCCGACATCAACTCGGGCAGTCTCAGTTCTTCGCCGAGCAACCTGACCAATGTGAATGGGACGCTGTTCTTCCGCGCCACCGATGGCAGTAACGGGTTTGAGCTCTGGAAAAGCGACGGCACGGAAGAGGGTACGGTTCAGGTTCGTGACATCCGACCGGGAAGCAACTCATCGAGCCCAAGCTACTTGGCCGAGTCGAACGGCAGGCTGTTCTTCCGCGCGAACGACGGAACCAACGGCACCGAAATCTGGACAAGTGACGGCACCGAAGATGGAACGATCCAACTCGCCGACATCCGATCCGGAGCGTCTTCTTCCTTTCCGTACGAGCTAACCAACGTCAACGGAACGCTTTTCTTTCAGGCCAACGACGGCGCCAATGGGCGAGAGCTTTGGAAGAGCGACGGGACCGTCGGCGGGACCGAGATCGTCAAGGATATTCGACCGGGGAGTAATGCGGGTTTCCCCAACGACTTCGTGAACCTCAACGGAGAATTGTTCTTTCACGCAAATGATGGCACGAACGGACGAGAGCTTTGGAAGAGCGACGGGACGGAGGAAGGTACCGTCCAACTAGTCGACATCCAGCCGGGAGGCGACGCTTACGTTTACGGCCTCTACAACTCCGCTGGCACGCTGTTCTTCTCCGCCAACGACGGAACCAACGGTGAAGAGCTTTGGAAGAGCGATGGCACCGAAGAAGGCACGGTGCTGGTAGCAAACATTGACGACGGCCGAGGCGACTCGCGACCGATGGTCCTCGGCGAAGCGAACGGAATAACGTATTTCACGCCCAACGCACTCGCGGAACAAGAACTCTGGCGAACAGACGGTACCGAGGCGGGCACCTTCGAACTCGAAATCAATCCAACGAACGGTTCTTTTCCGAGTCGTGGTGCCAACGTCAATGGAACATTCTTCTTTCAGGCCAACGACGGAACCAATGGCCGAGAGGTTTGGAAGACCGATGGATCGCTTGCCGGGACCGAGCTTCTGCAAGACATCGGCACGACGAGTGTCGGCCCAAATGGGTTCACGAACTTCAACGGCACACTCGTTTTCAGCCACAACGATGGAATCAACGGTACAGAGCCTTACTTTAGCGACGGCACTGGACTGAACGGGGATGCGGGCGACGACGACCGTGATGGCGCGACGCCGGACGATGAAGACGGCCTAATCGACGAGTCGGCCGATCTTGTCATTGTCGACGGTCAGATACCAATCATCGAAATGCTGGTCACCAACAACACCGGCAGCCAGGCGACGCTGCTTGGCTGGATCGACTACGACAACGACGGCGTGTTCGAGCCGTCTGAATCCGCATCCGTCGCCGTCGAGACAGGAACGACCGCGGGGACCGCTACCTTGGAGTTCCCTCAGGTTTCGGTTCAATCCGCCGGTCAAACCTTCGCTCGTTTTCGTCTCACCACCGATGCATCGATCACCACCGCGACACCCGGCGGATTCGCCGCAGACGGCGAAGTGGAAGACTATTTGGTGACGGTAGCGGAGTTGGATTTCGGCGACGCCCCCGATCTCGGATCTGGCACCGGGGTCGCTGACTACGAAACCACGCTCGCCAATGACGGCCCGAGGCACGCGATCAACCAGAACCTGTTCCTGGGCGACGCCGCCCCCGATGCCGAGGTCGACGCATTCGGTGTGGATTCGGGAGTTGACGAGACCCTTATCGACACGGCTGAATTCTTGGGTGTTCAACCCGATGTCGCGCAGGTCGGCACCGAGGTGACATTTGAAGCAACCGTCGGCGGAACGATCGAGTCCTTGGTACTCTCCGGAACGATGACGGAAATCGTCACGGCCGCGTTTGCCAGTGAGGTCCGAGTCTCGATCACCGATCCCAACGGAAACACAATCTCGAACGTCGGTTTGTCTTCGACAAACGGATTTGTTGACTCTCTTGGCTTTTCTACGGTGGTCGACCTCGACGCCGTCGTTGTCGAGGCTGGAGACGTCTGGACGTTCAGTTTCATCGACACGTTTGATGACGATCCCGTCGGCGAGGCCGACATCACGCTCGATCTAACCGTCGACTTCCTCACCGCGGACCCGGCGAGTCTCGAGTCCAATTTCGGTAGTTTCACGCTGAACCAAGGTTTTTACGCAAGGCTGGGCTCGGGCGACGCAGATCATCCCTTCGTCGAAGTTCCTTTCCAAGTTGGTTCGGATGGTTTCTACGACATCCAAGCGACCTGGGATGGATTCGACGGATTCTTGTTCTTGTTCGATTCGCCGTTTACGGGAACTGACACAACCAATATCGGCAGCGACGACGACGGACCCGGCGGAACCAGCGACTCGTTGATCAACGACGTGCAATTGTTGACGGGTGTGACCTACTATGCTTTGTTGACGACGTTCAGCGGAGACGCGGGCAACACGAGTAACGTGGGGTCGCTCAGCCTGATCAGCGATGTTGGACAGAGTGCGTTCGCAAACTTTGACGCGACCTTCGACGATCTCAACGGGGCGACGCCGGATGACGAAGAGGGAATTCTCGACGAACAAGACTTGATCATCGACAACGGTGCTGCACCCTCGGTCGAGGTGCTTGTCACGAACAACACTGGTCGAGACGCGACGCTGCTTGGCTGGATCGATTACGACAATGACGGCGAGTTTGAACCGTCCGAGTCCACGTCGGTGATCGTGCCAGATGGAACCACCGCGGGAACCGCAACACTGGACTTTCCCGAAGTCGTCGTCGACCACACCGGGCCAACCTTCGCCCGGTTTCGGCTGACAACGGATACTTCCATCACCAGCGCGACGCCGGGTGGATTCGCCGCCGACGGCGAAGTCGAAGACTACGTGGTGTCCGTCGTTGAGCTCGACTTCGGTGATGCGCCGGACATTGCCCCGGGGTCCGCGGCGGGCGACTACGAAACGCTGCGATCCAATGATGGCCCGCGTCACATTCTCGGCAGCAGCCTTTTCCTGGGCACGGCGCCAGACGCTGAATCGATCCCGGATGACAACGATACCGACGACGGCGTCGTCGACACCGTCGATCTTGCGATTCGGCCCAACGAAGCCGTCAGCATCGAAGTGCTGGTCACCAATAACACTGGCTCCGACGCGACGGTCGTGGGCTGGATCGACTATGACAATGACGGAGTCTTTGAAGTAGCCGAGTCAGCGTCGGCATCCGTCGCATCAGGATCGACCGATGTCACGGTTTCACTCCTCTTTCCCGACTCCCCCCTTGATTTCGATCAGGATGTATTCGCCCGATTCCGCCTTTCAACCGACGCGTCGCTCAACAGCACGACGCCGACTGGATTGATGAGTGACGGTGAAGTCGAAGACTACTTGGTAACGGCGCTCAGCCCTGACGTGGAACGCCTGAGCCTGCGAAACATCAACTCAGGGATCGCAGCCACCGACGACGCCACGGGCACCGGTTTCATTCTCTATTCGGCAGAAGACGTAAAGACTCGATTTAGTCCGCTTAATGCCGACAACAGCGATCACCTGATCGCGGCGCGTTATCGAAACGGACAGTGGTTCGTCGATACCAACCAAGGCCAGCGAGCCTTCGTTCCTGTCAACTCCGACCGGCTGATCGCAAGCGTCGACTTTGATGCTGACACCATTAGCAGCCTTGAGGCCACCGACGCGGATATCTTTGGCATCCCCGCTGGCTTCGTCACCTCGGACGCCACTTTCACCGCGGATTTGTTTGCGGGCAACGTCAACGACGGCGAATTCACCGTCGACGGCACCTTCATCGACGTGATCGTTGAGGACCGTTTCTCGGTCGGCGAGATCAAGTCTGGGGTCGCGGTCGCGGACGACGCCAGCGGCAC
>JBCBLJ010000385.1:0-7588 GCA_038520195.1 Planctomycetota bacterium | reverse complement strand
GCTCGATCGGAGCACCCTTGGAAATTGGGCAAGCCATGGTTGAAGTCGCGCCGCTAGACCGTATGTCGGTGGAGATCGAGATACCCGAGTATGAAATCGGTTATGTCCAACCTGACTCGAAAGCCCGCATTCGACTCACCGCCAGTCGTCGGCGTTCGATCGACCAGGCTTTCGATCAGCTCTATCCCTCGGCGGAAGTGCGTGACAATCATAACGTTTTTATTGCGAGAGTCGATGTCGAGAACTCTGACGGCGATATACGCCCCGGAATGCGAGGTGACGCCATCACGTACGGGCCGCTTCGACCTTGGCTATGGTCGTTCACTCGCGGTGCGATCGAGAAACTCCTTTGGTGGGTCGGCTGCTGATGATGGGCGCAGGCGAAAACGATCAAAAGACGCCGTCAGGAAACCCGGACTCCTTCGTTTTCGAGACTGAACCGTCGATCGATTTCTCCAAGCGCGGAGGCGGCACCCAAGCGCACTACGTCGCTCACGATCCTCGCGTCGGCGGCTACTTCCGACTCGGCTTTGCCGAGTATCACGTCGTCACCTTGCTCGACGGCAAACGCACCCTGGCAGAGGTCTGCGATCAGCTTGGGCGAGACGGCGTCGCCTGGGTCATGGATGACTTGATCCGATTCGTTTCCGAGCTGGCGAAACATCGAATCGCGAGAGTCGCGGCGCTCGAATCCCCGGACAACCAAACATCCGAAGCGGTCCCCCAGAACGGTCCGGCGCAGAACGGTCCGGCGCAGAACGCACAGGGACAGTGGCAACTCGCGATCCGTCTTTCGTCGCTTGCCCTTTCCCAGCGCATCCCACTTGCAGACGGCGACCGCGTCGCAAGTCGGCTGCTACCGATCCTTGGCGTCTTCTTCACGAAGATGGCGACCGTGTTTGGGACACTGTTCATTGCCAGCGGCGTCGCGGTCGTTTGGTCTTCGGGTGATGCATTCGCCGGTGAGATTCAACGCATTTTTGACCAGCCAATCTGGCTCTTCGGTTTGATCTGGCTACTGCTAAAGATCATCCATGAGTGCGGCCACGCGGTGTGCGCCAAGCATCACGGAGTGCGTGTGGGGGGCATGGGTGTGATGTTCTTCTTGCTGGCGCCATTGGCCTATGTCGATGTCACCGACGCGTGGAAACTCTCCCGCCGCCGAGATCGTGTCCAGATCGCCCTGGCGGGAGTCTATTTGGAGTTATTGATCGGTGCCGCCGCTGCCTGGATTTGGTGGATAAGTCCGACCGGCGAAATGAAGTATTTGGCGGCACAGGTTTTCCTCGTCGCCGGCCCCGCGACGCTGCTCGTCAATGCGAACCCGCTGCTTCGCTTGGACGGCTACTACGTTCTAAGCGACATGCTGGAGATACCCAACTTGCGTCAGCATGGACGCGCTCGGATCGTTGGGTTGATCGAACGAAGTCTCTTTTCAATGCCGGGGCCAACGACGACTCTCCGGGGATGGCGTTCCGACTTCGCGTTGGCTCACGGTATCGCCTCAGTGGTTTTCCAAATCGCTTGGATGACCGGATTGATCATCGCCGTTGGGCGTTGGATGAAAGGGCTGGGCGTCCTGCTCGCGACGCTTGCGATCGCGATCTGGTGCATCCTTCCTCTCGTCAAATGGATGCACAAGGTTTGGACGCACTTGCCACGTAACGGGTGGGGACTCACGTTGACTCAACGACGATTGCTCGCGACTTGCGGTCTCGTAGCGGTCGTCACACAGTATGTCAGCCTGCACAACTCACCCTTCGCCAGACGCGTGCCGGTGGTGGTACGTTTCCAGAACGAACAGATCGTGCGGGCACCCACTGACGCATTCGTTCAAGCGGTCCTCGTCGAATGTGGCCAACGTGTCGATCAGGGGCAACTTCTCGTCGTGTTGTCGCAGCCCGAACTCGTCGTAAAACGACAGCGCTGGATCGATCAACGTGACCTGGAGCGATCTAAGGCGATCCAGCACCGTCGCCGGAGTGAAATCGCGATGGCGAATGCCGCTCTCGATAATGCGGCCAGTTTGGATCGCAAAATACGTGAAATCGCCGATCAACTCGCGGAGTTGCGTGTCGTCGCGGCGCGTGATGGAATCGTCTCCACGCCTCGGGTATCCGGGCTCACTGGAAGCTATATCCGCTCGGGCGATGAGATCATTCGCGTTTGCGACCCGCACGAAAAGGAACTCCTCGCGATCATCGATGAGTCCGATGTCGACTCCTACCGACAAGCGGTGAAACAGAACGCCGTCGGCCGCGTACGATTTCGCGGTGGTGTCTCGCTGCAGACACCGCTGTGTCCGTTGCAACCCGCGGCGAGTCGCGTATTGCCGCACGAAGCCCTCGCTGCGACCTCGGGCGGTCCCCTTGCCCTCGAACCCGACCCCAATTCCTCCGAGTCGCGACTCGTTCAGCCGCAGCTACAATCGGCGTTAGAACTTGACGCCCTTCGAAGTCTGAAAGTTCAAGCGGGGCAGGTGGGACGTTTAACGATCCCGGACAGTCAGTCGCTCCTGTCACGGGTGTGGCAAAGTTTTGACCCGTCGAAAGACTGAAACAACGCCTGGATTCGTGGCCACATCGGGATGGTGTGTTTCGATCGATCAGGCACATCAACGGGAGCGCGTCGATGACGACCAATCCGACTCAACCAAGCCGACCCTTTCGACGCCGGTTGGCCAATGTCATCCTCGCCCCGCTTGTCATGCTGACGCTCGGTGCGCTTTTCGCACCGGTTCACTGGATCGCCGACGTCTTGTCCAGCGGTCGCCCTCAACAAGTCATCGCGTTATTGGCCGCCGCTCTGGTTTGTCTCGCGATGAAGCAGTTTTGGCATGCCGGCGCGTCGCTGGCCTGCGCGGCTTTGCACCTTCTCCTTGTCTCCGGACAACTCCTGCCGCCGCTGAGGGACGAACGATCGCGGGATTCCTCGATCCGTTTGATGACCGTGAACGTTCTGACCTCCAACAAGAGATATCAAACCGTCATCGACGAGATTCGCCAACTCGACCCGGACGTGTTTGCGCTACTTGAAATCAACGGAGAATGGAAACGAGTCTCACGCGAGGCATTCAAGGACGACTATCCAAACGTGCTCGCCATCCACGACGACTTTGGCAATTTTGGAATCGCGTTGTTTAGTAAATCCGCGTTCTCATCCGAGGACACATTTCAGCTCAACGAGCAAATCGACTCTCTCGAAGTCGTGACGAGCGGCGTACGGCTGATCGCGACTCATCCCTTGCCGCCGCTGGGTCAACATCACTTCCACTCTCGCAATCGGCATCTGGCCGAAATCGCGAAACGGGTCACTTCCCGACGAACCGCGAACCCGGACCAACCGATCGCGGTACTCGGAGACTTAAACGTGACCCCATGGTCACCGAATTTCACCAGGTTCGAGAGTGAATCTGGACTAAAGCGAGCCCGCGTGGGTCTGGAGTTGCGGCCGACTTGGCACCTGGCCGGTTCCAGCTTCTTGACGGGCCTCGCTCTCGATCATGTTCTCGCGAGCGACCATTTCTGGTGCGAACACTACGACGTCGGACCGGATGTCGGCTCGGATCACCGCGGAGTTTGCGTGACGCTGAAATACTAGCGCTGCGGCACCAGTCCACGAGTCCTGCGGGCCCATCTCACGACGAAGCCCTGGAATACTCCGGAACTCGTCGTGTAATGCGTCGCTGCCTGGAACTGTCCCTACTCTCCGGCTAGAAGAGACTGGAAACGATGTCCTCTTCGTCGTCTTCACTAAAGGAGGACTCGGAAACAATCTCCATCAACGCCGAGTCAATTTGCTCGCCCTCCCCGCCACCGCCGTTATCGAACAGACGCGTGATCTCGTTGATCACGGTGAGTGCATCCATGGGCGAGATTTGGAAATCGCCTCCAACATCCAAATCCAGACCCGTCGCCTGTGCCTCGTCGGCGATCGTCGCCGTATTTCCGAAGCGGTCGAGGAAGTTGATGATCAAGAGCGAGTCGAGTGGGGAAACATCGCCATCGCGATTGACGTCCGCGGAAAGCTGAGCATTCTGCAGGCTGACACTTTGAACAGAACACGCACTCAACACACCGCTACAAACATCCGCCTCTGGGTCGACCAGTGAAATGGTGATCCTGGCGATCGGAGTCATCAAGTCGAATGCCGACTCGAGGTTATCGCCGGTAGGCAGTCCGGTCCCGATGAAGTCATCCAATCCGGAATGGACTCGGATAACACCGTTCTCGTCCACACCCGTGCCACCTTCGGTCGAGAATGCGGCGCCGCCGAATGGATCGTTGACTTCCGTACCGGCGTCGAGGATATCGTCTCCCAGCAGCGTGATTTGACGGGCACCGCGGAAGTTTCCGTTCGCATCGAACAACTCGTAGCGGCGCGGATCGCGATTGGCAACGAATGCGTCATTTGACGGAATCGTCATGCTCGCGAAGCTGAAGTAGCGATTCAATTCGGACGAGTCGATCTCGATGATCAGCGAGGCGACCTCACCGGGCTCGAACACCGGCGCTCCAGGGAATCCGCCGGGGGCGGTGACCACCGCGTCAGTGCCGCCGGTATCGGCGGTTTCCGTTGCGAATCGAGCAGCGAGTTCACTTGCATCGCCCTCTTCGGCGATCAACTCCAGACCAGGGAATTCTGACGCGGAAAGACCCCCGCGGGCCACCTCGAAGCTGCCGTTGTGGAAGCCAATCCAGAACGGTGTTTGTGCGAGTCCACCCAACTCCGTCAGCGACTCGACGGTAATTTCGAGTCGAACGCCGACGTCAACTGTTAGCACATCTACGACGGCTCGGTCGGAAGCGATCCCCAGCGTGTCAAACACCTGATTCGATTGAACTTCAACGTTGTATCGGCCGTTGTCTCGGGCCGTGAACTGCCCGTCGTCCGTTGAGACCGTGTACGTCACCTCGACGGATGTAGGCGCGGTGCCGATGGTCGCATCGAAGTTCGCATCCACGACCTCGAGTTCATTGCCGAGCGGACCGACGATGCGAATGTCGTCTGTGTCGATCGAGGTCAGGTCGATTCCCGATGGATCGTTGTACGTGACGGTCACTTCGTGAGTCGCAACACCAGCGTCAGATACTTCGTCGCTGTCGCCGATCGCGGCCGGGCCGTCGTCATCAATCGGCTGCGTCGTCGTTCCGGCGAGTCCGATGGTGATTCGAGCGATCGGCGTCCCCGCATCAAACGCGGCCAGCAGATCGTCGCCGGTCGGCAACCCGCTTCCGATGAACTCGTCGAGTCCATCGTGCCGGCGGATCACGCCATTCTCGTCGACACCCGTTCCGCCCTCGGTACTGAATGCGGCGCCACCGCCGACGGCGTTGACCTCCGTCCCGGCGTCCAAGATGTCTCGCCCGACCAGCAGGATCGTCTGTTCGCCGCGGAAGAACCCGTTCTCGTCAAAGATCTCATAAGCTCGCGGGTTCAGGTTAGCGACGAACGCATCATTTGACGGGATCACCATACTCGCGAAACTGAAGTAACGATTCTCATTCGTATCGAAGACCTGCAGCGTCGCGGAAGACACTTCACCGGGCTCGAAAACCGGCGCCCCCGCAAATCCATCGGGTGCGAACACAGCCCCGTCGGTTCCTCCCGACTCCGCTGCGAATCGCGCGAAGAGCCCGCTGATGTCGCCTTCCTCTGCGATCGCTTCCAATCCGCCAAAATCGGATGCGGGACTGTTGGCGGCCGCGACCTGGAAATTGCCTTCGTGCAAAGCGATCCAGAAGGGTGTTTGTGCAAGCCCGCCGATTCCGGCGAGATTCTCAACGGTGATCTCCAACTCGACAGGTAGCAAGACTTCAAACTGACCGAGTGCCTCAAAGTCGGACTCGTTACCCAGCGTGTCTCCGACGGCGTTCTCCAGGAGGTTTACAAAGTAAAGGCCGTTGTCGAAGGTCGAGAATGGTTGGCCATCCAACGGAGCGACGACATACGTTGCCGTGACCGTGCGAGGCGACTCACCAACCGGTGCGTCGGTCGTCACGCTGAGGACTTGCAGCGGATCATTGAATCCACTGGCGATCCGCAAATCGGACACGTCGATACTCGAGACATCAATACCCGACGGGTCGCTGTAAGTGACGCGAACTTCATGCGTCGCTTGGCCGGGTGCCGAAGCAGTCGCGACATCGAGTGTCGCACGGGGCGCCGTTCGATCGATCGGGTCGGCCGCAATGTCCGCGAGGCTGATCGTGAAACGACCGATGGGAGTCATATCACCGAAGGCGGCACCCAAGGATTCGCCCGTAGGGAGTCCGGTGCCGACGAACTCGTCGAGTCCCTGGTGGCGTCGGATAACACCGTTTTCGTCAACGCCTGTGCCACCTTCGGTGCTGAATGCCGCGCCGCCGTCAAACGCATTGACTTCGGTGCCGGCGTCCCAAATGTCTCGCCCATAAACCGTGATCGTCCGCGAGCCTTGGAATTCACCGAATCGATCGAAAAGTTCAATTGCTCTGGAGTCAAGGTTGGCAATGAACGCATCGTTCGACGGGATGACCATACTCGCGTAACTGAAGTAACGTTGCGATCTCGGGTCGGTGATGTCGAGCGTTTCCGTCACGGTCTCGCCCGGTTCAAAAACGGGGGCGCCGGCGAAGCCATCCGGGGCAAAAATGACCGAACTGACGCCACCCGTTTCGATCCCAAATCGACTCACCACGCCGCTGACATCGCCTTCTTCGGCCAGCGCTTCGAGCCCACCGAAGTCCGACGCGGGACTGCCAGCTCGAGCCAACTCAAAATTGCCTCCATGAGCCCCGATAAACACCGGCGTTTGGCCCAGACCGCCCGGATCGGAGAGATTCTCGAACGTAATGTTCAGGCGGACCGGCGCATTGACCGTGAAGTCGCCAAGCAACTGTTCCTCCGCCGTGTGGGCAAACGGATCATTGACTTCGCCGTCCAACAGAACAACGGTGTACGTTCCGTTGTCCAGCGAAGTGAAGGAACCAGACGAGGGCGCCACGGTGTACGTCGCCGTGACTTCGCGTGGGACCGTGCCAGGGGCGGCATCGGTCGTCACCGAGAGGACGTCCAACTGAGTCAACAGCGGCCCCGTCACTCGGAGATTTTCAGGCCGGATGCTATTGAGGTCGATTCCAGACGGATCGCTGTAGGTGACCGTGATCTCGTGGCGATCAGCCCGTTCATTCAAATCCTGCGCGAAGAAAGAAGCCAGGGGGCCATCGGCGTCAATTGGTGTGCTTGGGGCGCTGGATCGGGCGACAGTAATCCGCGCGATGGGCGTATTCGCTTCGAACGCCTTTCCGAGATTATCACCCGTCACCAATTCCTCGCCAACAAAGTCGTCCAACCCAGAGTGCAATCGGATCGTGCCCCCTTCGTCGGCGGAAGTCCCTCCTGCGGCCAAGAACGCCGCACCGCCGTTGACGTCGTTGACCTCCGTGCCGGCGTCGTAAATATCGGAGCCGTAGATGACGATGGAGAACGGTTCGATAAAGTCACCGGTGTTGTCGAACAACCGATATGCCATCGGGTCCAAGTTCGCGATAAACGCGTCGTTGGACGGAATGATCATCGTGGCGAAGCTGAAGTACTGCGAGTCAAG
>JBCBLJ010000788.1:0-3923 GCA_038520195.1 Planctomycetota bacterium | reverse complement strand
GCAAAATCGCGACGGCCGAGGAGTCTCGCAAACCGCCGGCGAGCCGTCGACGACGGCTCAGGATGTCGAGAGCTCCGGCGCGACGATTTTCACCGGGATCGTTCGACGAGATGGCTCGGGGCTGTCACTCGTTGGTTCTCCCCAACCCGCCACGCCCCAACCCGTGGCAACGCAACCGGCTGCGCCACAGCCCGCCGCAACACAGCCGGCGCCTTTGTCGGCTTTCGTCGCGGCGACCTGATCTCCGTCGGTTTGCGACTGCTCTTCGCGAGCCTTCTGAGCCAAATCGACGCTGACGATGAAGGGAGTGGTCGTCAGCCGAGGTCCTCTTGGTCCTTGCGAGTGACTTGTTGCGGTTGGTGACTCTGCAATCGGTGGGGCACGCCGCGGTGCTCTGTCGAAGAATGGATTCGCATCGTTGGGGCGTCGATGCCTCGAGAACTTCAGGGCCGATTCACGTACTGATGTGTGATCGAAGACCCAAGATATTTCATCCGACGCCGAATGGTCGATGGTTACGGTGTCGCGTCGATGTTCAAAGACGAAACGGATGACGCGTTCGGGGCGGTCGTTTCCGGGCCTGTCAGGTTTGGGTTTCTGCCGACGGAAAAGACGCGGACGCCGTACCGGATGTCCCCTTTTCGCATCAGACAACGGCAATGACAGAGTCGAAGAAGCAACCGAAGCGAAAGCGTCGGTTCGTTTGGATCAGTGTTCTTGCAGTGCTAACCGCATTCTCAGCCGCAAGCTACTTTGCGTTCGAACCCGAAATCACCTGGTACTTTGGATGGCGCGAGCTCCCCGAGTTTGATGCAGTTGCCGGAGAAGAGTCGGAGTCTCCACCGGACTTCGCTGACCTCATCGCGTTCGCCAACTCACATCTCGAGGAACAGAAACAGTCGCGTCAATTGCCGGCGCTGTCCGTTGCCATTGGCCTCGACGGCAAGCTTCTTTGGTCTCGGGCGATGGGGCCGATTGGGCTTGAGCCAGAGTCTCTCGAACGCCCCATTTCGACGGGAACGCAATTTAGGATCGGTAGCATCTCGAAGTCGATCACTGGTACCCTGGCCGTTCGACTTGCGCAGCAAGGAGAGTTGGACCTTAATCAGCCCGTTTCAACTCTGGTGCCGTACTTTCCAAGGAAACCGCATGAGATCACCACGCGTCAGCTGCTGACTCACACCGCTGGGATCCGCAACTACGGGATGAGGCTAGCTTTCCCGGCGAGCGAATTCGCGAGCAATTCGCGATTCGAGTCGGTTGAATCGGCGGTTGCTGTCTTCGCCGACGACCCGCTCGAATTTGTTCCCGGCAGCGACTTTCGCTACAGCGCGTACGGGTATGTGCTTGCATCGGCGGCGCTGGAGGGAGCGACAGCGCTCACGTTTCCTGACTTGATCGCGAGTCGACTCACCGAGCCCCTTGGTATGTCGGCGACAGTCGTCGAGGCTCAAGCGGGCGACGATTTTGCGCAACCGTATGAGTTTTCAGACGGCCTCTACAAGCCAGCGCTCCACGTCGACACCTCCAACAAAATCGCGGCAGGTGGTCTCGTCTCGACTCCAACGGACCTCGTCACGTTCGGCAATGCCATTTTGGTCGGCGACTATCTGAGCGAGCCGACGAAGCAGGAGATGATCTTTAAACCACATCGACTCTCCAACGGGGACGTCAACGAACAGGCTTACGCTTTCGGCTGGCGTGTGAACGATTCCGAAATGTTCTTTCAGGGAGAACGCACGATTCGCATCGTTCACCATGGCGGTATGGCGATGGGTGGGACAGCCTTTCTGGTTCTCTTTCCGGATCAGAACCTGACGATGGCCATCGCGACCAATCGAAGCCTTGGCTCTTCTGGCGAGTTACTCCAGTTGCTCGTTCCGATCGCCGAACGGCTGATTGTCGCGGCAGAAGCTCAGTGAGCCTCGCCGTGATGATGGGCTTCGATGTGTTGTCGAAGCAGGTCTTTACCGTAGTCGTTGCCATTGGGCGTTCGTAGCACCGCGTGAATGTGATCGCGAGTCGGTTCACGTGATCGAAACGGCGCGACCCGACGTTGGTGATCAAATTCAATCAGCACCACAGGGCTGTGTACTCGGTAGTAGAACACGCTGTCGGGTGCCGTGCCTCCGACCCAGGCAAAGTAGGTGCGATCGAGATGCTGCCCGACTTCCTTCATTTTGATCTCGGCGTGTCCGTCATCCATGTTGCCGACGAACTCGCGAACGACATCGAGCAAGAGAGCCTGCTGTTCCGTGTCGAGCTTACTTGCGGGAATCCCCGAGTAGTCCAGATCGATGTTGTCGCGGTAGGCTTGGGCGACGGCATTGTTGGAAGTCTTGGCGTCGGCGACGATCGCGAGTTTCTGCTGATCGGCGTTCAGGGATTGAATCAGTTTCATCCCCGCGGCCTGTTCGCTCTGCATCACGATCGTGCCTTTGAACTTTCCACCGACGGCATGAACGGGTTCGCTGCCGACGAACACGGGTGACATGACGACCTGATCACCGAGCACGAAATAGTTGACGATCAAATGGTGTCCATCGATCTGCCACCCCCACGGTTCGGTCGTCGAGGGCTCGCCCATGATGGTGATCCAGTACAGCCACTCGCCATACTCATCAAAGTCATTGGCCAACTCTGCGAGCGTCCCGTTGAGTTTCATGATGTCTTTGGAAAGCTTAAGCCCTTTGGCACTGAGACTGGCTTGCATCAAAGCGAACGCTAGCGTTCGCTGAGACTCGTCCATCTCATCGAAACCAACCCCACGCCGTTTGTAAAAGTGACGGTTGTCCCAGGATCGCCATTCGATGTGGTCAACGGGATAGGTGGTGCGTTGCCGTTGTTCATCGCTCAACGACGAGAGAAACTTCGTCGCCGCATCGACAACGGGCTGAGTGGTGACACCGGTTGAATCGATCTCAAAGAGTCCCTTTTGGAGCTTTCCGCCAGCGACGATGCCTCGAAACGGCTGGGCGAGGGCTGCCTCCCCACCGCCCCTGGGTCCTCGAGGGCCGCGCGGTCCACCTCTTGGTCCTTCCCCGGGTCGACCAGGTGGCTGCGACATCGCAACGACGCCGAAAGCGGCGAAGCAAAACAGGCCAGCGATCAACCAGCGTCGTCGTAACATCACGGAGCCTCGCTCAATCAGTTGCCAGAGATGCAGAAAAGATGCTCTTCACCACGAATGAAGAGTTCACTGTCGACCGGAGCAGGGGTCGCATCCACGGTTTCACCGACGGAGTTGGTCGCGACAACTTGCAGCTCTTCGCTGTCTTTGATGACGACCGTCGTGCCGCTGCGTCCGGTCAAAAAGACGTAGCCGCCCGCCGCAATCGGCGACGCGTACGTGCTGTTCACGCCAGGGATGCGACTCGCTGAATAGTGCGGTTCGCCGGTTGCCGCGTCCAAGCAGGTGAGAATCCCGGTCTTGCCCTTATGAAAATACAGACGCCCTTCGGAAAGCAGCGGCGACGCAATATCGGGAGTGTCGCGACCGACGCTCCAGGCAACGCTCTTTGAATCTTCGATGTCGCCGCTTCCGTCGAGCTTGAATGCCCCAAGAAAGGAACCCCGGAAACCGCTGCCGACGAAGACCAAGTCTCCTTCGGCGACCGGAGTGGCGACGGGACGCTGGGTCTGACCGCCGCAACGCCAAAGCTCTTGGCCTGACTCCAGGTCATAACCACGCGCGCAGTTTTGTCCGTTCAGAACCACTTGCTTCTTACCGTCACTTTCAACCACCAATGGCGTCGCCCAGCAAGTCGGTTCGTCACGTTCGGTTTTCCAGATCGTCTTGCCGGTGCGTTTGTTCAGAGCGTATAGCGCCGAGGGCCCTTCATGATCCCAGGGCACAAGAATCATGTCGCCCTCGATCGTTGGTGAACTGCCCTCGCCGAAGCTGGCTCGTGTGTCCATCTTTC
>JBCBLJ010000628.1:0-5114 GCA_038520195.1 Planctomycetota bacterium | reverse complement strand
GTACGGTTCCGGGACCTTGGACGGTTCCGGGGCCCGGGACGATACCGGGGCTCGGAACCGGAGTCGTGGTGGTCGGCGGTTCCGGCGTCGCGGCGATCATCGTGCCGGGTTGCGCAGCGCCCAACTGGGCCAGCAATTCTCGTGATCGTTCGATGGCGCGTTTGGTCGCGATATCGTTTGCCGCGCCACCACCGGATTGCAGCGCCTGGTTCAGGTGCCGTACCGAGTCGGAATGCTGATTGTGCTTGTAGTGCAGGTAGGCCATGTTGAAGTGCGCGACGGCGGGTCGGTTATTCTTCACCAGCACTTCGAGCGCGCCTTGCTTGTCGCCGGCTTCAAATTTGACGCTGGCCAAGTTGTTCGCATAACGCGACGAGCTTGGGTCCAGTGTGAGAGCTCGATTGAGCGCGGCGGTCGCCGCCGAATGGTTGCCGAGCTTGCTCAGCGTTAAGCCGAGATCGTTGAAGAGACCGGCATCTTGAGGCTTTTGTTCGATTGCCTTGCCGAAATACTCAGCCGCCTTTTGATGGTTCTTCTGGCGGAAGTGAAGCCGAGCGATGTTGGCGAGAGCCGCAGGATCATTCGGGCTTTTCTCGAGCGCCTTGGCGTAACTCTCCATCGCCTTTTCATAGTTGCCCGTCGATTCCCAGAGTCGACCGTTCGCGACGAACACCTCGGAGTTGACTTCGGCCTTACTCGCCAAGCTGACGGGATCGTTTTCGTCGCCGGGAACCGCTTTCGACGGTCGCTTCATCCAATTCGTTGCGCCCCCGGCCAGCTTCTTGGGGCCGCTGAGCCAGTCACGCGACTCGTTCGCTGTGGTCGGGTCACTGCGCTTGCCGAATGGATTGAGGGATGCCAGTCGAGTCCCCGAGACGGCGCAGCCACTGGAGGCGCTGAGAGTCGCGGTTAGCAGGGCCGCCGAGAGAATCGATGCGGCCGGCTTGGGTCGATTTGAGCAAACCAGTGAAATTTTGACGCTCACGATGATTGTCCTTGGGTGTGCGGGTGGAACGACAACGATCCCCCAGGGCCGGATCGCATCGATTGTATCGATCGGCTCGATCCGAGGACGGACTTCAGCCGCGTGCTGCACGATTCACAAAAAAACGCGGCTCCATCGGAGGAGCCGCGCTGGCGTTTTAGCAGCAATGATGCTGGCGTTTAGCAGCAATGATGCGGGCGTTCAGTTGGTGGCCGCGGCGGTGCCCGCAGCGCTGGTTGTCGGAAGCTTGGGTGCGGGTAACTGGTCGATCCAACTACGCTGGATTGCCGTCGCCCAAGCACCGCCCGAGGTCGCGGGCATCATATCGGTGACAAAGACTTCCGGCATCGCCCCGTTGTGGTTGAGCTTCGTGAGCGCGTCACGAACCGAGGCGACGCGGGCTTCGGTCGCTTGTTCGGTTGGGCCACGCAGCACATAAATCTGACGCCGCGTCGGCAGGGCTTGGGTCGCAATCCAGCGAACACGTTCCTGGCCCGAGGACGCGAGAGCACCGTCATGACGGAATTGTTCCGAGATGATCGTGTTGTGCAGTCTCCAGCCGTTCTGCTTCATCGCTTCAAAGGGACGAATGACCGACATCGCGTCGACTTCGTTGAACGGTTGAGGCCACGCATTGTTGCGTTTGTAGCCGACGCCGACTCGCGCCCAGAACTCGTTCCAACCGCCTGCATTGGCTGAAGTCGTCGTGATCGCGAGCAGGCCAATGACGATCAGAACACGTTTGAATAGGTGAGAGAATCGCATGTTAGGCAGTTCCTTCCGCCGCGCGGTGTGGATGGGGGTACCACCCGATGTGTATAGAGGTCCGGCGCAAAACAATCCATTCGCCAAGAACTGAGATCGACCGAACGACGCATGATCTTTGCCGCCGCAACCGACGCCGGAATAACCGTCACAGACTATTGATGTCGGGACCGGGTGTTCACCTCCGATGACCAACAAAAAGCGGCCCGCCTGGATCGGACGGGCCGCAAAAAAAATCGCTTGTCAGAAGAGTCGGCTCATGCGTTGTCGGCTTTGGACTTCTTACCCTTCTTCTTGGCGGGTTTTCGGTTCGCCGCCTGGATCAGCTTTTCGGGTGCTTTGGCCTTCTGCTCATCGCTCAGCATCGCCACGACATCTTTCACCAGCTTTTGGCGGATCTGATTCGCCTTCTTCATTCCCTCGGCGTGTTTCTCGGTGAAGCCAGCTTTCTCGTTGACCGCCTTCATCAGTTCCGCGGGCTTCTTTTCACTCTCCTTGGATGCCTCACGGATTTCCTTTTGCGCGGCAGCTCGCTTCTTGAGCATCTCGGCGGTGATGCCCGCTTCTTCGCGAGCAGCCTTCATCGCGGCGGCGGCTTCCTTGGCGAGGGTGTCGACCTTCGCCTTTTGTTCGTCGGTGAATTCGATGTCCTTGAATTGACGCATCAGCTGGGCAGTGCCGTTGTTGCCTCGAGCTTTCTTCTTCTTTTTCTGCGCGGCCCCCTGCGCGACGGCAGGTGAAACCATCAACGCAAGAATCAAAACCAAGGGTTGGAACTTCATGAGGAACTCGCTTTTGGGTGAGGGGTGGGAGGTTGGCCGCGAGACGTTATCAAAGGACGATCGTCACCTCGGCCCGCGCGACGCGCTTTTGGCGGACGCTAGTTTATCTGCTCGCCGTCGAGGGAGGGCGATGCGCTGACCAATTCGTCAGGTTCCGTTTTGAGTTCCGTTGAGTCGCGGCCCGCCAGCAGGATCAATCCGGACAGCGTGAGCAGGATTCCAAGGATGAGTGAGGTCGTCAGCGGCTCGTCGAAGATCAGCACGCCGGCGACGGCCGCCATGGCGACCTGAGAGGCATTGATCAGGTTCACCGCAACGACCGGGAGAAGCCGCAGCGAGACGGTGATCCCGATGAACGCCGCAAAATTGAGTACACCTGCGAGCGACATGAAAAGCCATGCCCTCGAAGTGGTCGCCTCGAAGGCTTCCGCCGACAATCCAAGAAGGCTGTAAGACCAAAGGACGATGAACCCGACGCTTCCGCTGACGAACATCGTCGTGCTCGCGCGCACACCGTTTTGCAGGAGTTGTCGTGCGGTAACTCCGAAAAACGAATAGGAAAACCCTGAGAGCGCCGCCCAGAATGAGCCCTTCAAGACGTCGGTGGGAGTGATTGCCGTGTCCGACCCGCCGCCGGGTGTGAGCGAAAGGACAACCACCGACGCGATGAGCATCGCCATGGCGAAGAGCTTTCGCTTCCCGACCGGTTCCTTGAGAAGCCAGAGTCCTAGGACGGCGCCGCCAATGATGATCGAGCCGAGCGTGATCGGCACCGAGGCCGCCAATCCGATGTGAGCCAGCGCTCGCTGAAAACCAACGTTGCCGACGACTTGGGCAAGGAACGACGCGAGCAAGAACTGGGGAAAACGTTCTCGCGTCGCCAGGACGCGACCTCCACGGATAGCAACGAAGGCAAGGAACGGACCCAACACTAACACCGTCGGTGTCGCTTTGACCGCCGAAACCAAATAAGGATCGACGTCGGCGCTGACGCGAAGAGCAATGTTCGTGAGCGAGTACAACACGGCCGCAGAAAGCCCACCGAGCGGCCCGATCCAGGAAGCATTCGCGGGGAATTCGGACGAGTTCATCAAAGGCCGGGTTCTGGATCGACGACGCTGTACTCGCCGGAGAGGTGACTCGCGATGGTCCGTTCCTTCGCGACGCGGGAATTCTAGTCACTCGGCCAGCGATCAGTCAGAGCCCGAGCGGCTTGCATGGTTGTCACCATCGCGCGGTGACGCGTTCGCGCGTTGACGTTGAGCGGGAGGTGACGGAGCGTTCGCGCAAGCGGGTGGTCAGGATCACCACAGAGGAGAGGACACGAAGGGCAAAGAGAAGGAGGCTGAGTGGGTCAAAGCATGTCCATTGGGTCGATGTCGATGACGTACTGAACGTCATCTTTCTCCGGGATCTTGAAATCCTTGACCGCCATGCGAATGACGGCACCAAGTTGGACGGGGTCCAGCGACTGCAGCAAGATGTGAAACCGGTACTTGCCGCGGAGTTTTGACATCGGTGGCGGTGCAGGGCCGAGAATGCGGACTTCGGCGCCGAGTCGTTCACGGGACGATTCCAAACGCGTGGCCAGCGCGCCCGCGGTCGTTTCGGTCACCGGTTCGATCGCGCCGCGAATGATGATCCGAGCGACGCTGCCCAGCGGTGGATAGTTGAACTTGCGGCGATTGACGATCTCGGCTTTGGCAAAGGCGTCGTAGTCGTGTCGCGACGCGGCTTGGATTGCCATGTGTTCGGGCGAAAACGTTTGCACGATGACCCGGCCTCCACGATCCCCGCGACCGGTCCGACCGGCGACCTGGGTGACGAGCTGAAACGTGCGTTCGCCGGCGCGGAAATCGGGAAAGTGGAGTGCGCTATCGGCATTGATGACTCCGACAAGTAAGACGTTCGGAAAGTCCAGGCCCTTGGCGATCATCTGGGTGCCCAGCAGAAGATCCAACTCACCGCCTCGGAACGCCGAAAGGACTTTTTGATGGCTACCGGGCCGTCGCATGGTATCGCTGTCCATCCTTGCGATTCGAGCGTCGGGGAATCTCGCTTTGACTTCCAATTCGAGTTTTTGCGTTCCCAATCCCGAATACCGAATGCCGTCGAACTTGCACTCCGGGCACCACGGTGGCGTGGCGATCGTGTAATCACAGTAATGGCAGACGGCTTTGCCGCCGTCGCGATGATGGGTCAGAGGTAATTCGCAATCGGGGCACGAAACGACGTGACCGCAAGCGGGGCACTGAATGCTGGTCGCAAAGCCTCGCCGATTCAGCAGCAGGATCACTTGCCCCTTTTCTCTCAGCGTTTCGTTCACTGCGGTGTGAAGTTGCCGACTGATCGCGCCGCCGAGTGATCGCTCATCTCGGATCCGCATGTCGACCAACTGCACGTCCGGCATGGGGCGCTGTCCCACTCGATGGGGCATGGAGATTAACTCGGCGTGTCCCGTTTGCGTGGCTTGCCAAGACTCCAGCGACGGCGTGGCGCTTCCCAGTAGCAATGGAATTTGCAAGGACTGTGCGCGGGCGAACGCGACTTTGCGGGCGTGGTATCGCGGTTGCGTATCTTGT
>JBCBLJ010000436.1:0-6980 GCA_038520195.1 Planctomycetota bacterium | reverse complement strand
GATGGAGCGGTGGAATTTGACGGATCCGCCAATCGATGGCGAGGTGAAATGGAATTTGAACGAGCTGGGCTGTTCCATCGAGACGAAAACGCGGGACGGTCGACCGATCGAGGTCTTTTGCTCCTGGCGCGAAGTAAATGTGTCTGAAAGCCTGGATGCATGGCTCCTACAAACCGGAGCGATCGCGCCCACGTCGCAGCTGATCGTGAAAGAGTGGATCGAAGATGACGTGGACCGATCGATCTTCGAAAACTTCCTTCACGATGTGGCAAAGTGGCGGGCGACGCAGCCACTTGTGGCGAGGACCGACGAGATTCCAGACGAGGTAAGCGAGTCCTTTCCCGACTATCAGCGCGGCGCGATCCGCTTGGAGCACGGTTGGAGGGATGAACGGCGGTTTCGTCGAAAGATCGCGAAGCGCGTTCGCAGGGACCTGCCCAAATATCGTGTCTCCAAGGTGATCTGGACGATCCCGACGATCTTTGGGGTCGCGGTCCTGTTCGGCATCCCGGTGCTGTTGATCGGCATGCTCACGGCAATCTTGTGGTCAATGTTTCTCAGCGAGGTCGATCTCGTCCATGTCAGCTCAATGGCGGTCGTCACACTGACCGTTGGTTTGTACTCGCGTTGGCTTTGGAAAGAAGTCCGCAAGGACACGACCGTGACCGGTGCAGTAACGAGTACGCACCTGTGGTACGACTATGGGTCGGTTTTGGTCCGCATCGAAGCGGCCCCGTTTACGTACCGTCAAGAACACGACGAGACGCTGGTGTTGGGTACCCCCGAGGGTAACTGCACCATCATTCTGTCGGCGCCATTCTTCGCGACCACCGAAGACTTCGAGCGTGCGAAGATGCTCTTAATGGTCGACGCGCCGTCGAGCCCCGAAGATTCTTGACGCGCTTGGACGATGGTGGTTCGGGATTCTTACGCCATTTTGTTGAGGGTTCGTCGAAAGACTGGCGCACGGACCAACGTCGTGGTGACGCGGAGAGTTTTTCCTGGATGCTCGGCAAATCGACGCCCACTTCGACTTGTCCGCAAGCCGACACGGCGCTACCAATAAGGCATGTTCCAACGCAACTCGCGTGAAAATAGTCGTCAGCGGTTCGCCGAATACCGGCAAACGGTCCGGGAGCGGAACGCAAATTCGGAGCCAACGCCGTCCGTCCATGGCGCCGATCGCAACCCCAAAAAGCTCGGGCAACGCGACCGGGGTTTCTGGGAGTTGCTCTCCGCGTTCTGGGGGCTGGTCAAGCCGCATCGAAGCCAGATCCTTCTTGCCCTGGCGTTGCTGACCTTCGCGATTGGATTGCGGTTGATACCCCCGGTCGGGACAAAGCTTGCGATCGATTCCGTGCTGACCGATCCCGCCAAGCCGTTGCCGAGTTGGCTCGCCTCTCTGGACATCCCCGATGGCAAGATGGCGCGGCTGTGGTGGATCTCGGCGGCGGTCATCCTCGTGACGGTCTTGGCGACCGCGGTGCACCTGTTTACCCGCTGGATCGCAACCAAGACGGTCAATAAGACTCAGATCACGATCCGACGTCGGGTCTTTGAACATGCGATCAAGTTACCGCTCGATCGAGTCTACGACCTCAAGTCGGGCGGCGTGGCGAGCTTGATCCGCGAAGACGCAGGCGGTGTCGCCGAGCTGATTTTCTCGATGTTGTACAACCCCTGGCGAGCGGTGGTGCAGTTTATCGGGTCCTTGATCATCCTTGTGTTCGTCGATTGGAAGCTGATGGTCGGCGGACTCTTGCTGCTGCCGATCGTCTGGGTAACTCACCGAACGTGGATCAATCGTATCCGTCCCCTGTATCGCGATATCCGCAAACAGCGGCAAAAGATCGACGCCGGTGCGACCGAAACGTTCGGAGGCATTCGTGTCGTACGAACGTTCTCTCGCTCTCGGAACGAGTCTTCGAAGTTCGTGCGTGAGGGTGGGTTGTTAGTGCGTCAGCAACTCTTCACGTGGTGGTGGACGCGGATCATTGAAACGATTTGGGAAGTGGTGATTCCACTCGCGTCGACGGGACTGTTGCTCTACGGCGGGTACCAAATCATCAATGGCGAGCTAACGCTCGGTGACCTGATGATGTTTCTGGTCTATCTCACGATGCTGCTGGATCCGCTTGCGACGATTGCCGGCAGTGCGGTTGGGTTTCAGAACAACCTCGCCGGATTGGACCGAATCTTGGATGTGATGGAGGTGGAGAACGAGCTTCCCACCAATCCCGATGCGGTTCATGTCAACAAGGTGACCTCGCCGGGTCGAATCGAGTTGCTTGACGTCACGTTTCGGTATCCCAAGACGGAAACCGAAGTGTTGCGATCGGTGTCGCTGGAGGTTTCACCGGGCGAGACGGTCGCTTTGGTGGGCCGCAGTGGAGCGGGAAAGACAACGCTGACTAACCTGATCGCGCGGTTTTACGATCCGAGTGAAGGAAGTATTCGTCTCGACGGGAGAGACCTGCGTGAGATACAGCTCGAGAGCTACCGGAGCTTATTGGGGATCGTCGAACAGGATGTGTTTCTCTTCGACGGGACAATCGCGGAGAACATCGCCTATGCGCGGCGAGACTGCGACGTCGAAGAGTTGCTCGCGGCATCCTCCGCCGCGGCGGCACATGAGTTCATCGAAAAACTCGAAGACGGTTACGACAGCGTCATCGGCGAACGCGGCGTCAAGCTTTCCGGAGGGCAGCGACAGCGGATCGCAATCGCCCGCGCGATCTTGGCGGACCCGAGGATTTTGATCCTCGATGAAGCGACAAGCAATCTCGACAGCGAAAGCGAAAGACTGATTCAACGATCGCTCGAAGACCTGTTACGTGACCGTACTGCCTTTGTGATCGCTCACCGGCTGAGCACGATTCGGGGCGCCGACAAGATCGTGGTCTTGGACGACGGTGGCGTTGTCGAAGTTGGTACGCACGACGAGTTAATGGAGAGGGGGGGACGCTACGGCGAGATGGTGCGGCTGCAAATGTCTGAACCCGAATCGATGGGTACGTGAGCCTCGTGGGGCAATCTGTCGCGTCGACGACGTGATTGAATTAGAATCCAGCGATTCTCGACCGATCACTCCTGCTCACGCCGCTCATGACTCGATTCAGCGTCTTCCTTGGACTCATCTTCGCAAGTGTCGGGTGGGGCGTCGCGGGCGAAACCGACTGGCCTCAGTGGCGAGGGCCCAAGCGAGACGGTCATGCCGCTCCGCAGTCGTTGCTTCAAGAATGGCCCGCAGGCGGGCCCCAGCTCGCTTGGACGGCGGTCGACCTAGGAACTGGATACTCCTCCGCTGCCGTCGTCGATGATCGCGTTTACACGATGGGCACCAAGGACGCGACGAGTTGGGTCATTTGCCTTTCTCTAATCGACGGCGAGGTCATTTGGCAAACCCCCATCGGTCGCGCGGGCAACCGAGACGATTACAACGTGAGATGGGGCGACGGACAGCGTTGCACACCTACCGTGGACGGCGGCCAAGTGTTCGTCGTCTCGGATGTCGGCACGGTGGCTGCGTTGGATGCGGAGACCGGTGAACTGCGATGGAAGTCGGAAATGGTTGCCGAGTTCAACGGCATGATCCCCACGTGGGGTTACAGCGAGTCTCCGCTATTGGATGGAGACCGCGTCGTCGTCACGCCCGGTGGTGCGAACTTTCTGATCGGGCTGGATCGGACCAACGGAACTCAGGTTTGGGGTTCGAAGGGTGTCGACGCTCCCGCTCAATATGTGTCGGTGATGAAGGGACAGGTGGGCTCGCGTCCTTTTTATGTGACCGCGAGCACGACCGGTGTCCTGGCCTTTGATGTGGACAGTGGTGAGAAACTGTTCGACGATCCTGCGACCGGAAATAAAACGGCCGTCATCCCAACGCCGGTCCTTCACGAGAATCTTCTTTATCACACTAGCGCCTACGGCGCTGGGAACACCTTGCTACGGCTGTCCGAGTCCGCCGGCGAGGTCAACGCTGAATCCCTCTATGCGTTGAAGATCAAATCGATGGAGAATCATCATGGCGGCGTGGTGTTGGTCGACGACACGATCTACGGATTTACCAAGTCGAGTGGCGGCAATTGGATGGCACAGGATCTCACTACGGGCAAAACGCTTTGGCAGGAGCGAGTCCGGCCCAATCGGAGTGGCTCCATCTGTTACGCCGATGGGCGACTCTATTGTTACAACGATAAAGATGGGACCGTCATCCTCGTCGAACCGAGCCGCGCCGGATGGATGGCAAAGGGAAAGCTGACGCTGCCGGCTCAGACAGAGATCCCGCGTGGTAGCGGAGCGATCTGGACGCACCCCGTCGTCGCCGCCGGCAAGCTCATTATCCGCGATCAGGATTTGATGTACGCGTTTGACATCGCCAGGTAGTTGCGACGCAGCGGCTCACCCAAGCAGAGTCAGATGGGCATGGGACACCCGCGTTTTCATGAGCTGTTTTCGGCCGCCCGTGACGGTGACGCTGGCCGTTTGCTTGAGATTGCCACCGCGGACCCAGAGACGCTGGATCTCGCTGACAGCAATGTCAACACGCCACTGTTGTTGGTCTTGGAACAGGGAAACCTCGCGCTTGCGGAAGAATTGATCACGCGGGGAGCAAACCTGTTCGCTGTAAATCACTCCGACCGGTGGCCGATGAAGTTGATTGTGCGTCGGAAGGATGCGCTCAAGGCCGTGGACCGGAAGCGTTTGGTCGAAGTGGCGATCACCGCAGGTGCTTGTGACCAAGAGCTGTTCCAAGCGGTTTGGCGTCGAGACCGCGCGGCCGCCGCAGCGGTGCTCGCCGAGAACCCGAGTCAGGTGTCCGTTCCTTTTGCGACGGTGGGTGGCGACAAGGGGTTCTACAACCTCACGCGGTACTGCGGACTCACACCCCTGCACTATGCGGTGCTCGCGGGAGACACGTTGATGGCGCGCCTGCTGCTGGAGGCGGGTGCCGACGTTGATGCCGTCCCTTACGGCTACGATCAAGACGCCTACCACACGCCGATGATGATGGTCCCTGGCGGCGGGCGCAAGCTGGCCGAGTTGCTGATGGAGTTTGGCGCCAACCCACGACACAGCACGACCTACTTGAGTTCCGCGAGTCGTGCGGTGCGCAAGGTGGTGCTTGAACACGGTGCGGCTGGGCCACCACTGATGACCGCTCTCTACCAACGAGACTTCGAGAAGGCAATTGAGATCGCCCGTGACGATCCGACGGTCATCAACGATCGCTTGCCGGGTTCGTCCTCGGGGACGCCATTGCACTCGGCGGCGCAAGTCGGATGTTTGAAGGTCATCGACCTATTGATCGGGCACGGCATGGATGTTGATACGCCCGGCGAGGATGGCGACTCGGCGTTGGTGCTCGCCCCTGAGATGTATTGTTCCTTCGATGTCTTTCGATCGTTGGTTGATCACGGTGCAAACATTCACGTCGATGATGACAAGCCGCTTTACTACGCGGTTTGGCAGCATGCTTTTGGGCATTGGGACTATGAACGCGTGATCCGATTTTTGGTCCAACGTGGTTCCAAACCGCGCGGATTACACTTTTGCGCGCAAGCGGGAAACGTGCGAGCGGCGAAGTTGCTGGTCGAGCTGGGGGCGGACGTGAATGACACCGGCGACGATGACTGGCCGGGTCGGGGCAAGGGGCATACTCCGCTGGACTACAGCGCGGGCATCGCAAGTGAGCAGCCACACCCGAAGCTCTCGGCATTCCTGCGGGAGCATGGTGCGGTGCATCGTTCGGAGCTGAGCACGCTCGGCAAATCCGCTGTAGACGACGCCGAAGGGAAACGCTAGCGGTCACTGATCGACGTTGGTGAGCGCGGATCACTGAAGTCCCGATTCGATTAGCGGAAGCATTCCGGCTAGCGCTGGTAAATCGGAAGATAGCCGTAGTCCAACTGCAACATGATCAAGTTGCAGGCGGTGACGTACACCGGATGGATCTGGCCTTCCCAATAGCCTTCCATCCGTTGTTGGCTCGCGATTCGGTCATAGAGCCGTTTCTTGAAGGGCAACCAGAGTTCTTCTCCTTGGCGATACACGACCTGGCTGTAGTAGAGGTAGGTGTAGTGCCAATGACCAAACGCCCGCGCGCCGTCGTTGATTGAATGCAATTCGCCTTTGACGTAATTCCACATCTCCGGGACTTCTTTGCTGTCGTAGTCGCCGGCGTTGTAGAGCGCGGCGAGTGCAGCGGCGGTGATTGCGGGACGACTGTTGCCTCGTTGCCGGCTGCTGTAGCTGATTCCACCGTCCTTGTTCTTGCACCCGTAGATGTATTTCTTGGCTCGCTCGATGACTTCGGAGCTGACGGGGATTCCCGCGTTGCGACAGCCACGTAGCCCTTGGACTTGGGTGATGGTTGTGGAACCTTCATCGAAATCGTTTCCCTCGGCGGCGGAAACGTAGCCCCATCCGCCAGCGGCCGTTTGTGCGTTGCTGCTGAATTCGACGGCACGGGTCAACACATCGACGAGCTCCTTACGCCGATCGAGTAGCCCTTCTTCGCCGAGCACCTGCGAAAGGAACAGCATCGCGAAGCCGTGGCCGTACGTGTAGCGTTGGTCAGATCGCGGATCGCCGATCAAGCCGTTTTCGCGACTCTTGCTGATCAGGAAGTCTGCCGCCCGAGCGACTTCTTTCGAGTACGGGCCCTGCGTGGTGGTTGAGCCGCTTCCGATCAGCGCCGTGCCCGCCAATGCGGCCAGCGCCGCCGGATAGACACGGGTATTCCAGTGGCCGCGGGATGATTGCGTTTCGCTCAGCCAATTCAGGCCTTTTTGGGCGGAAGCGAGCCAGGCGGCCGAGCGCTCTTCGGCGGCTTGCGATCGCGACGCGAGCAGTGGTGCACCCGCTGCCATGAGCGCGGCACGGCGAAGCCAATCCCGTCGGGTGGTGTTGTCGGTTTGCATCGCGCGATCCTCCTGTTGCTGTGAACGCTCGCCCCCAGCATATCCGCTCAGTCGGTG
>JBCBLJ010000706.1:0-4406 GCA_038520195.1 Planctomycetota bacterium | reverse complement strand
GACTGTTCTCACTGCTCAGCGCCGCGCCGACGTTCAACGCCGATCTGATCGCACCGTTCAACAACGCCCAGTTCCACCAGCAGACCTTCGAGTCGACGTACTACAGCGCCGAGGCAAACCGAACGCTCGTCGGCTGGGACGTGGTCAAAGTCCTACTCGGTGCACGATACATCCGGCTCGAAGAAGACTATCTGTTCTCAACCATCGGAACCGGAGCATTGCCCGCCGGAGGCACCGCCGCACTTGCAAGCTCGACGGAGAACAACCTCGTCGGTCTCCAAGCCGGACTCGATATGGTCTATCCCGTCTCTCAGTTCGCGTCGACCGACTTCCGAGCCCGTGCCGGCGTCTATGCGAACATCGCCGAGACCGACGTCCAACTTTTCAACCAGGGTGCCGTCTCCCTTCGCAACGCTCGGGATGAAGTCGAAGTCGCCGGCGTGTTCGAATTCGGTACGGCGATCCGATACCAGCTCGGCGAGGCACTGACGATTCGAGCGGGCGGCGAAGTCTGGTACTTGACCGGCGTCGCCACCGCACCCAGCCAAATCCAGACCGTCGTGAGCAATAGCCTTGGCTCCAACGTCGACGTCGACGATGACATCTTCTACTACGGTGGCGTGTTTGGTGCGGAGTTCCGTTTCTAACGCCCACTGCCGAATCGACTTCGTCGCGGATCCACGCGATGAACCAAGAAGCGCGAGCGAGACTGCCCCAGTCGCTCGCGTTTCTTTTTGGTAGGTGGCTCTACCGACGACGATTGACCTTTTTGGTCAACCAATTCTTGACGCTTCGCTGTGCCGTCTCAGACCGGTTTTCCGTGACTTGATCGTCTGCCACGTTGGATTCCCTTCGTTGAGGCATGATCTCGCGTGCATCTCCGACGGCGAGATCCCGCAAGCAACTCGGACACGTCACCGGCGGGCGGCGGACCCGTGTCCCACAGCCAGGGCAGTAGTACTGGACCACTTCGCGCACCGCAGCTTCGAAGAGCCCGCCAACCTCCCGAGCGGGAAACCAAGCCGAGTTGTCCTTCCGTAGTCTCGTTTCCGGTTGAATGTCACCCTTGCGAACCAAAGCAAGCAACTCGGCGGGGCGCAATGGCCCCACCTCCGACTGCACGCTTCCTTCCATCCGCTGAAGAAACCACTGTGACACTTCGGAAACGCTCCAAAACGTTCGGGACTCAATCGGTCGTCCGCGACCACGCCACGACCATCGCAGTTTAGCAGGATTCGTGAGGGCGAAGACAAAATAGACGCCCTTCCTCCTCGACTTACGCGGAGTTACCGCTCGTGGAGGTCCCCGAGCGTACGTTTCCAGATCCCCCGAGACAGACGATCCAGCGTCGGCACCACGAAGTCCTCCGCGACATTGCCCAGCGACCGTGAACGATTTCACCGAGCAAAAAAGGCGAAATGCATTCAAAACCGTCGGACTTGCGAACAGATCAGTGCATGGAATAATGGTTCTTCGCCGCCGCCCGAACAGGATTCACCATGCGCTGCCCCTTTTGCCATCTCGACGCTGACCGAGTGTTGGACACTCGGGCTGCGGAAGGCGGATATCTCATTCGCCGAAAGCGAGTTTGTTCGAACTGCAATCGGAAATTCCTGACGGTTGAAAAGATCGAACAACTCACCCTGCGGATCGTCAAGCGACACGAAACGCGAGAACCCTTCGATCGGGAGAAGATTCGGGTGGGAATCGAGCGAGCCTGCTCGAAACGTCCGGTCACCAGCGAACGCATCGAGCGACTGGTGCAAAGCATCGAAGCGGAGATCTACAACGACTACGAAACGGAGATCCCGGCGAAGGATGTTGGCGAAATCGTCATGCGACACCTCGCGCAGCTCGATGAAGTGGCCTACATCCGTTTCGCCAGCGTCTACCAGGAATTCCATTCGGCAGACGACTTCATCCGCGAGGTCACCGGTTTAACGAAGCGGCCTGTCCCGACCAGCGGCTGACCCTTAGCGTGATCTTTTTGCGGCCAAACTGATCGCAACCGAGCCTCGACTGCTCGCGCGGGCAGCTACTTCTTCGAGCGTGACTCCATCCAAAGAGCGTACTCCTCGACGGTCACCGAGCCGTCCCGGTTCGTATCGGCCGGAGCAGGACTCATCAACATGTCTTCCCATTCACTCGGGGTGAGTTTCCCGTCCTTGTTCTTGTCACCGCGGCTAAGAATTCGCTGAGCGTACTTGAGGTACCGCTCACTCGGTTTGCCGCTGCCACCGCTCGAAGTGGATCCGCTTTTGGTTTCACTCGATCCGGAGGAAGCTCGATCGGACGAGCCCGAATCGCTTGAAGCGGTGTAGCTCGAGCCGCTGCCCTCTTCGACCGCACGTAACGCTTCATCGGCGGTGATGACGCCATCGCGATTGAGGTCGGACTTGAAAAACTCCTTGACCGTTGCGTCATCCCATTTCGATGCGAACTCCGCCATCGAAACCTGGCCGTCTCCATTTCGATCCTTGTCCGCCAAAAAGCCGGGCACGCCTTCAGGTAATTCACGGCTTGAAAGCTCACGATATGACTTGCGCCCGTTGTAGACGTCTGGAGGATCGACTTCGCGGTCTCGGTCTCGACTTCGATCGCGTCGGCGGTCATCGTCGCGAGATTCCTCCTGACCTTCTCGTCGGCGTGCGTATCGCACCGCCAACTCTTTTTCGGTCAGACGACCGTCTTTGTTCCGATCAAAATCCAGCGGGTTGCCGCTGAATCGAGTCAGCTCTTCCTTCGTCAACGCTCCGTCGCGAGGATTTCGATCGAATCTCGAAAGCATCTCGCGGGCCTGACGACGATCTTCCTCCGTCACCTCAACAGTCATCATCTCGGCGGTGGCTCCGAACCCAAGAAGTGGAATCGGTTCTGCTTCGAGCCCAAACCCGGGAACAAGTAGTTCTGGCGTCAACGCCTCATCACTCGAGCCGCCACCGCCGCGACTTGAATCCGACCGACCCTCGTCGCCACCGCGTTCTCCTCGCATCTTCTGAAACGACTCGGTGACTCGCTGAATCGAGATCGGTTCTCCCGGTTTGATGCTTGGGTCCACCGACTGAAGACGCTGAATCAAAAACTGGGCCGGCCCCTGCTGTTCATCGGGATCGATTTTGCCATTGCCGTTGCGGTCCAAACGGGAAAGGAACCCACTGGGGTCGAATCCGCCGCCGCCGCGACTTCCTCGGCTCCCACGATCCCCCCGGCCGCCGAATCCGCCGGGTGGTCCGCCTCCAAAACCGCCCGGAGGCCCGCCGAACCCTCGGCCGCCACCGTCGCCTCCCTCGCCGCGATCACCGCGGCCCCTCTGAGCCGCTGCCGGATCGGCCAAGTACGTGAAAAGTGCGAAAAACGCGAGCAGTAAAGTCTGTTTTTGGACGTTCATAGGGTTTGAAACCGCAAGAGGCCGCCGAAGTTCCGTTGCACTAATCTAGTTGACCCGCCAAGCCCGTTTCGCGACCAATCACGCAACTTCTCTGGCGGTCGGACGATTTCTCGCCCCATCACTCCCCGAATCGTAACAGGGCGAATTTCTTTTTGCCCTTCCGCAGCACCATCACCGTTTCGCTGGCCAAATCCGCGTCCGTGAGGCGGTAGTCCATTTCGCTGACCCGCTGGTTGTTCACGTAGGCCCCGCCTTCCTTGATCGTACGTCGTGCCTCACTGCCACTTTTGGCAAGACCCGCCTCCTGCAACGCCTCGACGATCCAGAGCCCCTCGCCCCCGAGCCGTTCCCGCGAGAGATCTTTGCTCGGCACATCGGGAAAAATCTCATTCAACCCGACGTCGTCCATGTCCTTGATCTCGCCCCCGAAGAAAACCTTGCTCGCAGCTTGGGCCGACCGCAAACCGGTCTCGCCGTGAACAAACGCCGTCAGCCACTCGGCCAAGCGCTTCTGCGCGGCGCGGCGTCCCGGGTCCGACTCAGTTTGCTCTGACAACGCGTCGTGCTCACCTCGTTCAATCTCCGTCAGGTACGCGATGCATCGCATCACGTCGGCGTCCTCCACATTCAGCCAGTACTGATAGAACAGGTACGGACTGGTTCGATCCGGATCGAGCCAAACCGCGCCCTGCTCCGTCTTGCCCATCTTCCGACCGTCCATCGTCGTCAGCAATGGAGCGGTGATGCCGAACAACTGCTCACCCAACATCCGACGGCCAAGGTCGATCCCAGCAGTGACGTTTCCCCATTGATCGCTGCCACCGGCTTGAATCCGACAACCGTGTTCTCGACACAGGTAAACGAAGTCGTAGGCCTGGAGCAGCATGTAACTGAATTCGGTGTAACTCAGTCCCGCCTCACTCGAAAGCCGAGCACGAACCGACTCCTTGCCCATCATCGCACCGACGGGAAAGTTCTTGCCGACATCGCGGAGAAACTCCAGGTACGAGTACCCCTT
>JBCBLJ010000193.1:0-11457 GCA_038520195.1 Planctomycetota bacterium | reverse complement strand
CGATTTTGGGCCGAATGGGTGCTTCACCACTTACGCTCGCCGTCGAGTCTTCCGCCAGCAAGCCATCACCGTCCAGCAATCCGCACAGCGCGAGGCTAGCGGTCGATAGCCCAGCGGTGGAAAGGAAACCACGCCGGTCCAAGAAGCGTCTTCCTTGAGCGGAAAGCTCTTCGGCTCTCATATTCTCGTTCACAAAACTTGGGGAAATAGCCAAACCGCAGTCCACGTAGTGTAACCAAGACCCGGAAACCTGTCCGCGTCGCAAGCGAAACAGGCCACTCAATTCATGAACCGGCGGGTGGCGGTTACTTATCGCAACAGCCTGTTGTGAACCGCAGACCCCGGCATCTCTTCACAGTCGTGGACTGGTTGGCTACCAATAGCGACGGACGAAGCCACACCGACAGAGAAGCAGTCACACAGTTGGATCGTAGGGTCCGCTCCCGTCAACCGTTCGTCTTGCGATACATCAAATCGGTTCGAGCGACATACTTCGTTCCGTAGGTCACCTCGGCACCCTCGTGGATGATCGGGTGTTGGAAAACGAGTCCGAGCCCCGTTTCGGGTTTGACGGAAAGCTCAGGACGTGTCACCAGGTTGGTCTCGCCTCCGCCAAAGTCTTCGTTCAAGTAGATCAAGAACGTGTAGAAGCTTTTCTCTTCATTGTTTCGTTCGAAAGAGCCGTCCGAGTGCATTGCAAATCGCATGCCCGGCCTATAGCGATAGCATCGGAATCGCTCGTTGGCACCGACGAGTTTCCGATTCCGCATTTCGCTGGGCACATGGCCCTTCGCCACCTCAAACAACGCGGCGGCCAATTCGAAATCGTCGAACATAACTCGTTCGTTATTTCGGATGTCTGTCCGAACCTGCGTCCCTTCGGACGTGTTGATCGGCGCCGTCTCGGGGCCAAGTTCGTCGATTTTCGTGACCAACTCGGCACACGCTTCCGCTGAAAGCGCGTTACGGATGCGTGCCACCAGCGTGGATCGGGGATCGACGGTGAACATCGAAGCGTCGCTTGTGTTGGAGGTCAGTCGCGCTGACGCACGCGACCGCTGGATAGCCGAAGATTATCCATCAACAAGGCGTCGCCCGCGAGGCCAAAACCCGCCGCAGCCGGCCAGTCGGCGGAGCCACGGCAGCCGAACCGCAGTCGAGCATGACGCTCATTCTCCTTGCGAGCTTTGCATGTTGCGGGAGGCTTTCACTGAGAAGTACGCGAGACTTGGTTTCGTCATCGCGAATGCCCTGGGCTCCGTTGCCGAGATCGATGAGGTCGTGTTTGATGGCGTAGGGCGTCTTGAAATCGAGTGACCCTCGTTCGCCCATCTAACGGCACGAGCGACCAAGGACGAAGAACAGACTCCGTCCTCGGTCGCATGCTGTGCGATTGCTCTCTGGCACCCTCAAGGGTCACGCCAAGGCGTAGCCCATTTCGCCGTGATCAACCGCGTCCAGGCCACGACTCTCATTCTCCGCAGAGGTTCTCAGGCCCATTGTCAGATCAAGTACCTTGAGGATCCCAAAGCTACCAATGCCCGCGAAGGCAATGGTCACCACTGCAGCGACCGTTTGGCCGATGACGAGGTCCCAGTTCCCTGATTCCAACAGCCCGATCTTCGTCCCATTGCCGGTTACATCCCAGCATGCACGCGACGCAAACACGCCCGTCAAAACAGCACCGAGAAGGCCTCCGACGCCGTGGACGCCGAACGCATCCAGCGCATCGTCGTACTTCAAAGCGCTCTTCACCTTCGCGACCGCAAGGAAACAAACCAGACCGGCGCACGCACCCATGATCAGGGCTGGCATGGGTTGGACGAATCCTGCCGCCGGTGTGACACACACTAGACCCGAGACTGCTCCGCTGCTCGCCCCGAGTACGGATGGCTTTCCAGAGGAACGCCATTCGACCATCGTCCACGCGACCGCGCCGGCGGCGGCCGACAGGTGCGTCGTCAAGAACGCGCTGGAAGTCAATCCGTCGGAAAGCAGTTCGCTGCCAGCATTGAATCCGAACCAGCCGACCCACAACATTGCGGCACCCAGAGCGGTGTACGTCAGGTTGTGTGGATGCGCTTCCGAAGGCGAGACGTCTCTCCGCGGCCCAATCATGATGGCCGCGACGAGCGCCGAAACGCCGCTGCTGATGTGGACGACGGTCCCGCCTGCAAAGTCGAGCGCGCCTCCCGCAATGCTTGTGTCATTGAAGGACAATGGACCGCCATCCCAAACCCAGTGACAAAGAGGGCAATAGACGAAGGTCCCCCAGACGACCGAGAATAAAACCATCGAGCTGAATCGCATTCTCTCTGCGAATGCACCGCAAATCAGGGCAGGCGTAATGATGAAGAACATCCCCTGGAACAGGGCATGCGTCATCCGTGGAATCTCGCCCTCCATCGGTGTGACGGGCTCTCCAAGGGCGGCACTCCACTCGCGTTGCACGTTCGCCATCATGAGATAGTCCGCGTTTCCGATCCAGCCGCCTTCACCGCCGAAAGACAGCGAGTAACCGTAGAGTCCCCAAATCACGGTCATCAGGCCCATCAAGAAAACGCACTGCATCATCACGCTGAGCACGTTCTTGCTACGGACCAAGCCTCCGTAAAACATTGCCAGCCCCGGTGCTGTCATGAACAGAACGAGCGCGCAGCAAACGAGCATCCACGCATTGTGTGCCGCGTAACTTCCGGCGGCTATCTGAGCATCCGTTAAGGCTCCCTCGATCAATGCGGTCCCCGATGCATCGCCGGTCACCGCCGTCGCAACTTCATGTTGTGCCTCTCCGCTAATCGCGAGCGGCGAAACGGAGTCTCCGTCGTTATTGGCACTCGCCCCTTGCCCCAAGCAGAGAGCAATTACCAAAGCCAAGATACAGTTTCTCATTGTGTAAACCCTTCCCCAAGTCAAGTCGTTTTGCCTCGCGTCAATTGTTTGGGTTGTCTCAAAGCGACGCGTCAGGGAGGTGTAGGACACGAAGACTAAGTCGGCAAACAACTGTCCACCTTCAGGTTGCCACTGTCTTTGAAAAGAGGGGAAACCCATTCGACCGATGACTCAGAACGGATCGAATGGAGTTCCGTGTTCGAGCGATCAACACGCCGATCCGAATCGGAACGCTCGCACGAAGGATCGCGCCGAACCGGTGGAGTCCGTTGGGAACCACGAGGATGGGTTTAAAGAGTGCCCGCGAGTAGGTAGATCGTCCGCGAGCAGGTACGCTTGGTTCTTGTCAGACGTTGAATTCGTCCCAACGCTGGATGATCAGAGAATACCAGCCCGTCGAATACGTTTCGAATCCGGGAGCCTTCGCGTGCCCGATGCAAACGCGATTCCCTTTCCACTTCGTGGTAAAGAATCCCTTCGGTGATTTGACGACCTTGTCAAAGTCGGGAAGTGGCAGTTTCTCTCCGATGTTTAGGCCGACGCTGCTGGCCAGAACGCATCCGTTTTCATCAAGGATGTACGATTCAGTCGAATCACGCTCGTGCTCTTCGATCGGAATGTTGGCGAGAATCGGGTCCGCGAGTTCACTCCAGTTGAACATTGCGCCGAGGACTCCCAGCCTTTGGCCGTGGGCGAGGCCATCTCTTCGTACCGAGCAAGAGTAAACGAGCGTTGGCTGATCGTTGACCAACTCATTGTTGTGCGCCGACTCAAAACCGTATTCGTTGCCACTGGCACTCGCGTTCGCTTGTCGAAACCAACGCGTGGTGCGACTGTTTTTTCCGACCGAGCGGTAGTCGCTTTTTCGACCATTGGCGACGATCTCGCCGCGCGAGTCGCAAAGAACCAGGTCGTGATACACCGTGTAGGCTTCGAGAATGATCCCCAGCCGCTGACAGGCGAAATCCAAACGCTCCGTAACTGGACTCGCAAGAGCATCGACGACACTACCGTCCGTCGCCCACCAGCGCACGTCACAGGTGCGCTCATAGAGGTTTCGGTCGATCAGATCAATGTTGACCAATGCGAGATCACTCAATCGAGTCCCACGGAAGGAATCGATGAGTTCTGTCATCTCAGCGGTGATCTCGCGATTGCGCCCCGACATGTCCTTCGCGATATTCGCCGTCTTGTCCGACAGGTTTTGCATTTCGCGGGCGACCACTCCGAATGCGGTGCCGGATGATCCGGCACGTGCCGCTTCGACGGTCGCGTTGAGGGAGAGCATCTTTGTTTCGGCGTTCACCGCGCGCAAACGGCCGATGGCGAGCTCAAGGGCATCTGACATTTCGCCGACGATATCGCCGACACCGCCGCGGTTCTTGGAGCCGGCCTTGGCGCCGTTGTCCGTCAGTGTTTCAGTTGATGATTGCATAGTCATGAATTTCCCTACACAGGGCCATCGCTGTACGTTGGAAAGCACGCATGATTCACGTCCCGCGAGCTAGCTCCACCTGGGACGGTTTCTTCACGTCGATGCTCGAAACATCACTCACGATGATCCGAATTCTCAATCGTGCGACGCTTTCTCTACTTAGGTCAACAATCATTGGCGGCAAGTAGCCTGAGTCGCGAACAAACCGAATTGAATGAAGGAAAACCGCGTTCGGTGCGAGGAACATTTGGCTGAGGGAATTCCTCCAATACGTCTCAATCCTACGAATTCCCTCAACCGCACACTCCAAAGAGCTACGGTTCAACGCGAGATGAACCCGCTGATCGCCGAATGGCGCTTGCGTTATTGCTGGTCAAAGCTGCCAGCAATCAACGAGTCTCTTCATCGCGCTTCGGTTGCCTTGATCGAGATGTCAACCATGAACGCGGACACGCTCTCTTCCACCATTCAATCGACTTCGCCGTTCACGATGGATTGCGGAACTCGCGTTCCCGTCGGTCGCCCCGACATGCTCGGGTTCGACATTCGGTTCGAGCACGTGCAGCGCGTCGGAACCGGTGGGATGTGCGATGTGTTCCGAAGCTTTGACCGGACGCGAGACTGCTGGGTCGCTCTCAAACGTCTTCGTTCGGATCGCGCCAAACGATGTGGTGATCCGGAGCAGTTTCTTACCGAAGCGAACGTGATGCGAGACGTGGCTAGCAAGTGCGTGCCGAGACTGCATGACATTTTCCCGCAACGCTTGTTCGAGCCCTATTTTTCGATGCAGTGGATTGAGGGGTTTGATCTCTCGCGCGTGTTGAGTGGACTCCATCGACTTCCCGAGTCACTCGACGACAACTTTCCGTTGCACCGACTCGTGAACATCGTTCTTCGTATCCTCGATGCGCTCGCTCACTCGCACCGGCGCGGTTGGCTGCACCTCGACATTAAGCCCGAAAACATCATGCTCGAAGACTCCCGCACGTGGCTGATTGACTGGGGTTGCGCGACCCGTATGGCCGCGGAGACCAGTGCAGAATGTAAGTCAGCCGCGATTTCAGGTGATCGGTGCCAACCAAACCTTCTTCCGGACGAGCGTCGCTCGGTTTTCGGAACACCGCTCTACATGTCTCCCGAACAATTGAAGGACCGTTGCTCGGTCGACCAACGATCGGACCTCTTCGCGCTTGGTGCTGTACTTTATGATTGCGTCGCGCTGACAACACTGATTCGGGGCAAGACGGTCGATGAGGTGGTTCAGTACACGTTGAGCGGGCGATTCGTCGAACCTTCGGAGGTCGGCATTCGAAAGAGTATCCCGTCGCAGCTGGAAGACGTCGTCATGAAGGCCGTTGCCGTCGATCCGCAAGATCGTTTTCAGTCGGCGGACGCGTTCGCCAACGCCTTGAAACTCGCGTGCCCCGAGGCCGTCGATTGACTATGGCGATCGGTTTTTGGGCTCCTGTCGTCAACCGATGAGTTCGATTGATTGTGACGAGTCGTCGCGAGGTGCATCGCGTCTACGCCAAGGCTGGCTCCCAACTCGCTCGCGCATTTGGCACTCCGGAGCAGACGCATCATTTGATCACCCAATAAGTCTCAAAGGATTTCGGTTGCTAAGACTGCATCAACCATGAGACGGCGTCTTCGGTGGCGAAATCGAGTGCCGTAAAGTGTCCCTGTCCGATGCCGACCACGACATGTGCATGCCGAATGCGTGACTGAACGAACGTCAAGGTCTCGTATCGTGCCGTCGAGTCACAGTTCCCGTGCCAAAACCCGACAGGAATGGTGATGTCTTCGAGGTGGATGTGCCACGGCCAGCTGATCAATCGCATGTCACACAGAATGCCATCGACGCCGCATCGAACCGATTCGAGATAAGCAGCGCGAAGAACTTGTTTGTTTCGATCCATGTAACGCTGGTCGATCTGAGCATACTTCTTCAAAGCAGCCGGTTTGAAGTTGGGGTTCCTGCGCACGCGATTCGCTTGCATTTGAAGCACTCTTCGGGCGATCCGCGGGTGACTTCGAAGTTGTCGCAGTTGAGGATCGAGCACGCCATCGGGTACGCCCGGGGCAAAGGGCGTTCTCGGCGAGATCACGGCGACCGAAGCAACAAGCGGACGCAACTGACTCGCGCATGCGAGGGCGAAGGAAGTGCCACCGGAAACGGCCAGGATCCGGTAGGCGCCGAAGCCAAACTCGCGTTGCATCCACGTCGCGATCTCACGCACTTTGATCGGCCAAGTCGCGACACAATGGGGGCTCGACGGGGAGGAACGTCCCATGCCGGGGCGGTCGATCGCGATCAAGTAAACACCCATGGCATTGCATCTGTCCGCGATCAGCGCGGCTTCCAGGCGACTGCCGGGCGTCCCGTGAAAGTACAACACCGGGGGCTGGTGAACATCGCCGTAGATTCGATAGCCTAAAAACCTACCGCTACTGAGCCGGAATCGTGAGTCCACCGACGTCGCGGCGGTCACATCGGTCGCCGTCAGCGCGAGTCCGGCGGCACCGGCCGCGATGATTCCGTTTCTTCGATTGAACTGACGCGTTTCAAGGAACAAAGTATGAGCTCCGAATTGGAGGATGGCTTGACGGGATCATTGTGCGAGGCCCCCAAAGAATTGCTCGCGAGTTTCAGGTCCGTTGCGCTTCAGTCCGCTGTCTCGTTCGTTGTTGTGATCGGCTGGGTTCTCACAAGTGATCAGACCCAGGCATTATTGAGAAACGGCTGGTCCCAGTTTCAAGCCTACTTGGGCCTCTCGCTCTTCGCGACATTTGCGTCACTAATCCTCTATAGCTATTACAGTCGATCCGAAGCAGCATTCGCAAGACTGGAGAAGCTCTTGCTGGAAGAGCCAGAAAAAGAAACCGCGGTCAGCGAATCCGAACCCGGCACAAGCACCGAGGCCGCGACCAAGCGTGGGATGCTGATCCCCGACCACTACCGAATCGACATAAGGAACCTTGCGCTTGGGATCGGGCTCATCTTTGGGCTTGCGATCGCGGCCATGTTACATGTGCGCAATGCGGGCGCGGATTCCGAGGCCGAGCAACTGCGACGCATTAAGGTGGAAGCCGAGACCATCGCGCGTGCCGAAGCAGAGGTTCAAAAAGAGTTTTTGAACGACGAAGAAGAGCCACAAGACATGCTGGACAAGTCGCTCTCGGCGTTTGAAGTTGGTCGAGAAGCTGAAGCGGTCGCCATGATCATTGAGCACGACCTGGCTGAGTTGCTTGAAAGCAGTGAACTTCGAGTTGCCCGAATGTCGGAAGCCGAATTCAATGCGCTCCCCGATAAGGGGAAGGGAGCTACACAGATGAGACTTGCCAATCTTGCTGTTTTGTTACGCCGAGCTGGGGCATCTCAAATCGATTCTTACGTGCTCATGGAAGAAGGAGATGCGAAAAACACTCTCGCGGACCGCCTTCGACGCCTCGTTGACTTTGTCGAGGAGGGACGCACGCTCGTGATCTCTGGGCTTGGCGACAACCTGCGCCGCTACGCCATGAAGGCGGGGGCAGATCTTCCGCTCCATGAGCTGGATTGACTTGCTACCAAAGCTCTCCTTGCACGCTTCCCAGCGCGAGTTTGGACGCTTCAAGCAACGAGTTCGAACACGGTTCTTATACGCAGCCTGCAACACTCGATACTGGCGTGTGGCTAGGACTTACCCAGGCGGGATTCTTACCCGCTATTCAATCAGACACGCCCATTCCGTCGGAGTCATGTAAACTCCGAATCCCATTCAAAGTGTAAATGGGTGGCCCCGGTTCCATCGCATCGTATGCCGTCTGTGCCTGTTCAGGTGTCGCCGCGCACTCGATGATGGCATCAACGGAGTCGGCGCCAACACCGTTTGCATTGGCCCACGCTCTGAACTCATCGGGTGGTAGGGATTCAAACATATTGGAAAAAACGAAATGCGATCGATCCGGCACTGGAGGTGCAGGAATAGATCGTGCGTTGAAGTTTGTCGCGGACATTTGAGGGCGACGTGACGGGCTCTATTAGAACTCGTCGTACTGAGTCAGGCCAGCTGAATCAGTTAGGGGTTCGAGACCGGGCAGAAAGGGCTGAGTGACCGCTATCGTCGTCGGCGGCGGTGCCTTTGCGCATTTCAGATGGACTTAAAGTGTTGCCGTGTACCAGTCGTAAAATCCTTCACCGATTGCCTCGTCCCAATGACGCTTATCTTTGCGTTCTTCGCTCTCGGCGTAACGACACGGGCTACACTCCGAGTCGAGTCCCGACAACTCCGACCAACTTGGTTTCGGCTGGTGATCCGTCGGAGTCAGACGAATGCTACCGCAGTAATCGCAGCAACGCGTTGGAACGCTTCCGCTGGCTGCGGCTGAAAAACTCACCATTCGCCACGCTGAGCCTTCGCTCCCACAGTGCCGGCATTGATCAAATTGGGCGCGGGTTAGACTCGGGACGACCACATAACGATTGGCTCGACCGAGAAAGCCGGCAACGGACACCGGTGGCCTTGAATTGCTAATATGTGCTGCCCACATCGGCTTAACACGGACACACCAAAACATCGAATGTCCTATGACCCATCCGTCACCTAATCCTGACGCCCACTCGAACGCGGGTGCGGAAATGAATGCTCATTCAGCAGATAGTGGCCAGCAACAGGAGTCACCTTACCCTCGGCCGGTTCGAAAGAAGAAGATGGAGTTTCAAAGCACCCATCGGTCGCTCGCCAAACAGCACCCGATACTATTCGGCGGTTCCTTGGGGACGTTGATCGGTTTCTTGCTTTCGGTTTCTGTAGCCGTCGTTTGGTATGTCCAAGATCCGCGGGAGGAATTGCCTGAATCCGAACTCGTTGGCTACGTGGCGCTGATTTTTGCGTTTGTTCTGATGGGATTCCTTGTGGGAATCGTACTCGGATATTTGGAGTCAAGTCGAACGTCGCGCCAACCTGTGATGAAGGATACTCTTACAGTACTGAAGGAAACGGTAGTGGACCGTGTGACGTTAGGGGGATTTGGGATCTACATGGTCGTGATGGTTTTCGGGATGAGCGCCGCCGTTCTACTCCCAGGGACGGTTGGGAGACTTTTCGGTAGCCTGACGAGTTGCGTCGCGATTGCGGCAATGCTCCTGTACGGCACTTCTAAGAACAAGAAGAAGTAGCCATCGAAGGTGGCAAGCGACAAATGTGTCGCACGGCCGTTGATTCGTGCTTTGATCCGCGAGCGTCGGCGCATGTTCAGAAGCAAACGCGCGGAAACGTCATGGCTGAAGGTGCCATGTCGTTGGGCACGTAGCTGAGCCGAGAAGTAGAACCGTCACCACCGCATAGCGTTTCGGCTCATCCGATTTTTCGAATGACGTTCCGCGCGGTCTCTTGGTCTCGTTCCGCGTAGACTTCGGTGATGGCCGCGTGAGCATGGCCGAGGATGACTTGCGCCGCCTCGAGGCCGAATTCTCGCCGGATCTCAGTCGCCCGCTTATGCCTTACCTATTCGGCGACCAGCGGTTCGACTTGAGCCACTCTTTGACCGCCGCCGCGTTGGCTAGCTTCTACTTTCAGACGCGGCATTGGTGACACTCCGGGGTATGGAACGCCAACCGTAAAATTGTACGTTTGGCAAAACCGGGGATGTCACGACGCGGGAACCATCGCGGAGTTTTGACACCGTAAGTTACGGGCTCAAAACCAATGAGAGTGCTGGGACTTGAACCCAGGACCATTCGATTAAAAGTCGAATGCTCTACCGACTGAGCTACACTCTCAGGTGAGCAACTGCGTTGCTCGAAGTAGACCGACGAACTCCCTTTCGATTAACGGCTTTCAGTCTGAAAGCTGACTCGTCCGAGCGAATTGTCGGTCAGCGGAGCGGACAGGATTCGAACCTGCGGGACCAGTTTCCCGGTCCACCGATTTAGCAAACCGGCGCTTTCGACCACTCAGCCACCGCTCCTTCTGTACTCACCGCTTTTTCGGTGCCGCGATGAGCATTGCTTGAGGCAAGATTGTGCGAGATCACGCTCTTTTCCGCAACCCATCGTCATTTTGCGTTCGCCGCCGAATAATGACACCCAACGATGGGAGACTTCATCGCATCCGCGGGTTCGGAGTCTTTTTCCTCCCGATCCAGACCACGCCATGCTAACCACCATCACGCACGCCGCCATGGCGACGGAATTTGCCGTGATTCTGGCCGAAGACGACGCCCACCGGGTCGAGGATGCTGTCGAGGCCCTGGAAATGCTCGACCAAATCGAGGCCGATCTAACGGTCTACCAGCCCGGCAGTGAGATCGCTCGGGTCAACGCATCCGCCTTTGAAAAACCCGTCACCGTTTCCGAAGCCACGTTTGAACTGCTCCAGCGATCGATCCAGTGGAACCGACGCACCGAAGGTGCTTTCGATGTCACCGCCGGGCCACTCGTCCGAGCCTGGGGATTCACTGAGCGGAGGGGGCGAAAACCGACCGACGAAGAAATCGAGCTGGCTTGCCGGCGCGTCGGCTCGCAACACCTCGCCCTCTTTCCCGAAAAACGCCAAGTTCAATTCGAGCGGGCCGGAATGGAGATCAACCTCGGTGCCATCGGAAAAGGATTCGCCCTCGATCGCCTCTCCGCACGACTCCTCGACGGTGGCGTTGAAAACTTCTTGCTCCACGGCGGGGCCAGCAGCGTGCTCGCCCGTGGTCGCCAATCCGGCGAACTCGAAGGCTGGCTCGTGGGCATCGCTCACCCGACCAAGGAGAACACGCGTCTGGCTGGCATTCGGCTCCAGAACGAAGCACTCTCAACCAGCGGCTCCGGCAAGCAGTTCTTTCACTTTCGCGGAAAACGTTTCGGTCACGTCATCGATCCACGCACCGGCTATCCCGCTGGCGATCTGCTTTCGCTCACTGCCGTGGCCGAAAATGCCACCGATGCCGAAGCATGCAGCACCGGATACTTCGTCGAAGGTCTCGAAAAAATTCAAACGGCCGCCACCACCGACGCGACACTGCCTCGCATGCTCGGCACCCGGCCACTGCAACGACAAAACGACGTGCGAGTGATTTCGTTCGCGGAATTCGATTGGGTGGACAAACCGCGGGGAAGTTGAAGAGAGTGGAGAGTTGAGAGTTGAGAGTTGAGAGTT
>JBCBLJ010001160.1:0-1868 GCA_038520195.1 Planctomycetota bacterium | reverse complement strand
CTTCGCGAAATGACATACAGTTTCGAATCGTGCTGACCGTTGTTGACGCCGAAACGGGGGATCGAATTCAGCAACTGCGATTGCGTGGCGCCAAGCAAACGGGTGGCCGATTTGGGTCGCTCGACTATCCGTCGCCTGTCGTCGTCGGTGACCGATTGTATTCGCTCAACGGCAGCGGCCAGATGTTTGTCTTTCAGCTGGGAGAGGAGATGGAACAGCTTGCGTTGAACGAAATCACAACGGAAAAGGAAATCTTTTGGGGATCACCCGCCGTGAGCGATGGCCAAATGGTGCTTCGTAGCGCGAAGTTCCTCTATTGCATCGCTGACCGTGGTGACAGCGTGCCGCAAGATCAAAGCATGATTGCAAAAGTGGATTCGACGCCGGATCAATCGGCGAGCCCGCAAGGCGGTCGAAGTGGTGGTGGGCAGAGTGGCGGCAGTCGGCGATTCGATCCGATGAGCATGTTCAAACAGCTGGACACCGATAAGGATGGCAAGGTTGCCATGACGGAATTGGAAGGCAATCGGATGGCGGACCGCCTCAAAACGCTCGACAAGGATGGTGACCAGTCGATTTCGGAAGAGGAGTTTCGCACCGGAATCAGTTCGCTGTTCAGAAGAAGTAGCGGCGGAGGAAGCGGTTATGGCAACCGCGGAGCTGACAGCCGCCCCTCGCGACCACAACGTCCTGAGTCCGCGGGAAGCTGATCGGTAGACCAGACGCGCGGGTCGCCGTGTGAACAACTTGCCGCGCTTCTCGAATTCAACATCCACTCGCTGCGTCGGTCAAGAATCCGACGCGGCGAATCCGTTTTCGTCGCGACATGCCGCTCACTGCTCGGCATTTGATCTCAGTGCGATTTCGTACGCGTCTCGAACGTCACGAAGATGCTCGATCGCCGCTTCAAGCTGCTTGTCCGAGTAACGCTGAGCCTTATCAACCAGGGACTCCGCGACGGATCGATAAAGCGGTGCAAGCACTTTGAACATCTTTGGGGTCGGCTCAACGATCACACCGCGTCGATCCGTTTCACTTGGTTTCCTCCGAACCAACTTGGCTTTTTCAAGCCGGTCAATAAGCGTCGTTACCGCTCCGCTTGTTAACGACAGTTTCTTGGCCAGCTCACTTGGAGAAAGTGAGCTTTGTTCCAGCGCGTTCAAGGCTCGTAGGTCGCTTCTGGAAATCGCCGCTCTCCTAGCGGCGGCCTCATCGAGCTGATCGATCGCATCGTACAGCGCGCGACACTCGGCGATCAAAGCCGCGGCACGTGCATGACTCTCTTTCATGAACTCGCCTCATCCCACGAATGTATCTTGACTATCAAGTATCTTGCTTGTAAAGTTAGTTGGGTTGGGACAGTAGACTTCGTCTAGGAGCTTGGAATGAGCGCTCTCGCAATTTCTTTGATTGGCATCGTCGGGGCCTTGATGGCACTCGTCTCCGCTCTCTCGCTGCTTTCGCCGACTCGAGTGGAGTATTCGGAGGGCATCTTGATCGATGCACCGGCCCACCAAGTGTACGACGATATCCGATTCCAGAGTCGCTTGATGCGCTGGTCAGCCTGGCCGAAGGAGACCGGATCAAAATGCTCGGTGGACGAGGGGAAAGCCGCCGACGGGTTCGTTGGAACGCGCACGGCCTTCTTTAGCAAAGGAAAACAGATCGGCTTTCAAGAAGTGGTTGATCTCAAGAAAAACCAGGAGGTGACGCGTGGCATCTCGATCATCTTGTTGGATGATGAAACGGAGCGTCGGCTCGTGCGGTGGCCCGGGTCCCTCGAGCGTCAGCGTCACCTCCTGGTTTTTCTTGAGATCAACCACTTCTTGAAAGCCGATCTGTTTTCCTTTGCTAAAGAAGGCCGTGCG
>JBCBLJ010001076.1:0-2241 GCA_038520195.1 Planctomycetota bacterium | reverse complement strand
CGATAACGCCGGACTGCAGTTGCTCGGGCGTCAACGTCGATTCGCTATTGAGCAGCAGATTCACGCCGCGAAGTCTTGAGAGCTGCGGGGCGAAGACAATACCGCCCTCGGTCGCCGCGACGGAGGAGTGCTCATTGGTCGCCGAACCCGAGCGGTAATCCCGAATGGTTGTGAGTGAGGGCACGCTCAGGATGCTCCCCGGCCCACTGGCGTTTAAACCAAAACGCCTCAGTCGCTTGTCGCCACGATCCGGATCGTCGAGCGAAACCAGAGCGGGCAAGTCCAGTAAGGCTCCATCAAAGGCCTCGAAATACAACTGCGCGTTGTAGTCGTCCCCACCGACAACGGACTCCAAAGAGGCCATCGAAATCGAGCTCCCCACGCCGGAAGCTTGGAAGCGTCGGACTTGTGAACTGCCTGTGGTCCACGAGGAGTACTGCGTGAGGGCTGGAAACGAAATCTGACCGCCGGTGGAGGCGAACAGACTGGAGCCGAAGAAATCATCCAGCGTCGAAGCGGTGAACGTCGCGGAGTCCGTCGCGTAAAGCGTGCTGACCGTGAAACGGGCGAGAGCCGGAGCATCGAACTGGTCGTTGCTCAAACGCACGACGCTACTTTCGAGGTGTTGTAGCGAAGACAGATCATTGTTGATGGTCGCCGGGTCTTCCCCGAGCGTTAGGTCCCAACCGACCACGGACTCCAAGGACCCAAGCAGGATGTCACCGCCGACCTGCTCAATGAAGTACGAGACTTCATCGCGATCGCGATTGTGCACGGAGACGAGCGACGAAAGATCGATCTGACTGTCGATGCCGTTGGCGATGAACCGAACCGAACGGAAATCCGTGTCGGTACGAATCGGATCCATGATCGTTGTGAGGTTGGCCATGGAGATCACGCCGCCTTCGCGCGCGTTGATCCGCATGTCCGCCCCCTCCTGGTCGCCCGCGCCCAGTGTCAGCAGGTTATCGAATTCAATCCGACTGCCGGCACCTTCGGCGTTGTAATCGAGGTCCTCGTCGCGAAAACGCGAATCATGCTGAAACTCGGTCACGCCGGGAAACGAAAGCACGCCGCCGCCAAAGGCGGACAGATCAACGCCTTGGAGTGGAGCGTCGCCTTGGATCGTTAGCGCCGCATCCGAGCCAAGCGCCGTGATCGTAAGACCTCGATAGGTATTGAGATCGCCGGCGACCTGGATGTTGCCCAAGACCAAGAACTGGGTCGCGGGACCCTCCGTCAGCGTGTCTTCACGGATCGTCAGATCGCCGGTCAGATCGACGGACTGCTGGGAGCCAAAGTCGAGCGGGTTAAGCGTCCCGTTCTCCAGAATCAATTCGTGCGCCATCAGCGCATCGGTGCGGAGTTCCGCGTTGAGCACCTCCAAACTCTCGGTGCTATTGATGGATGCGACTTCGACATTCAAGTCGATCTGAACGATCAACTCGGTTGACGCGTCTTCAATCACGGCGTGGTCGATCGCGGCGGGGATCGTGTCGCCGTCCCAGTTCAGGGGATCGTGCCAGCTCTGTCCGTCGCCGCCACCATCCCACTGCACGACCGCCAGCAGGTGACGGTCCTCAAGCTTTTCAAAGGGTTGCCGCATCAGACCCTCACTGAGACTTCGACGTCTCAGTCGAGCAGCCTTGATTCGGCGACGACTCTTGAGTTTCTCGACAAATCCGATTGGTTGCTGAAGCGAATGCTTTCTGCGAGCCATCTGAATTCCTGACGGTCAGACGACTTCAAAGGAACCACCACCCGAGGCAACCTTTGGTAGGTGCCAACTCATCGCGGCGAAGGCCCCTTCTCCGTCAATAAATGAAGGCAAGTCCGATTCGCATGGACAGTCGGGGCCAAGACGAGGTGGTTTGATCAGCGACGAAGTCGACAAAAATCTCACCACGGGTGGCACGCTTCCTTACCATGCTGGCTGTTAGGGTACTGGCACAACCCTCCCATACAACCGCTGCAATCCAACCTTCCGGTCGCTTCCTCAAAATTCATTCGCCGCTCATCAGACACACCAATTCGTGCACTAAGTAGTCGATTTGACTCCTTTGGAGCCCCGCCTACAGAGTTGGTTGCATCCGGGTATTGCGATAGCTACTTTCGTGGACTCGTGTCGGACCCCCTTCTCGGGTACGAGACGGTCCAATGGTTGAATTCGGCCCTGGGTTCAGCGCCCGTCTCGCCTGGCGTGTTGCTTGGGTGATCGTTGCTGTGTGTGTGTTCACGTCT
>JBCBLJ010000806.1:0-3835 GCA_038520195.1 Planctomycetota bacterium | reverse complement strand
GTCCGCCATGGCCATCTGCTTTTCGTCCAAGAACGATTCATCGTAGAGCGACGGCGGGTTCGGTTCGTTCATGTTGCGCAAGCCCTGAATCGCTTGGCCGAGAACCGGTTCGATTCCAATGACTTTTGCGCCAGCACGCTCGCGGAGACGCTGACCGGCACCGCGAAGCGTTCCGAAGGTACCAATACCCGCGACGAAGTGGGTCACATCGGGTACCTGTTGGAGGATTTCGTCGCCGGTCTTTTCGTAATGGGCAAGCGGGTTGTCCAAGCTGCTGTGTTGATTCGCCATCCAATACTTGTCCGGCTCATCGGCGAGCATTTGCCGCGCCACTTCGATCGCGCCACCAGTACCTTTGGTGGGATCCGTTTCGATGAGGGTCGCGCCGAAAGCTCGGGCCACTTTTTTGCGTTCTTCGCTCATTGCTGACGACATGGTCAACACGACTTGGTAGCCCTTGGCCGCACCCACCATCGCCAGTCCGATTCCCGTGTTACCGCTCGTCGATTCCAGGATGATCTTACCGGGCGTCAATGATCCAGACGCTTCGGCTTGCTCAATCAGCGATAGGGCAATGCGGTCTTTGACGCTTCCGCTAGGATTCGCGCCTTCGAGCTTCGCAAAGATCTTGACGTTCGGATTGTCATGTAGGCTGCTGATCTCTACGACCGGTGTATTGCCGATCATTGAGAGGATGGCCGGCGCGGGACGCTTGGACGATCTAGCGGAGTCTTCGGTTGCCTGTTTCTGTTCCGGCCACTTGCCCTTGACCGCGACACCGGCGGGCACGTCGCCGGTGACGAATGCGTAAGCACCGATGATCGCGTTCCTTCCGACGACAATGTCGCCGCCAACGAAAGCATTGGTGTAGAGACTCACACCGGACTCGATGGTGGGGTGACGTTTTTCGATCGCACCGCTCCCGTCGGACTTCTTCTTGGGTTTCGACTTGGTACCCAAGACCACGCCGTTGTAGAGGCTGACATTTTCGTGCAGCACCGCGGTGCAGCCAATCGCGATGCCAGTGCCGTGATCGATAAACAGACCGGGGCCGATGCTTGCGCCGGGGTGGATGTCGACGCCGGTGCGTGAATGAGCCAACCCCGAAATGGCCCTCGGGATGATCGGAACTCCGAGGTGTCGCAACGCGTGAGCGATTCGATACGCGACGGTCGCCCAAAAACCGTTGCTGGCGAAGAACACTTCCTCGACGTTCGACAGCGCCGGGTCTTGAATCGGATAGCGGTCAAAGTCACGACGGCACAACTCGGTGATCTCGCTGAGCGCGACCTCGGTGAACTGTTGGCCAATGGAACTCGCATCAAGCTGATAGCTATCGGCTAAGGAACCGAGTAATTCGGTCAGTTGTTCTTGAAGCCGAACTTCGGCGTCGCCGCGAACGTCCGCCGATGTCGGCGATTCAATGCGAGTGAGAACCACGTCGATGACATCCAGCACGAACTCTTGGATGGCGCGGTTTTGCTGGGCAAAAGGGCGAGTTCGATGATTGTGATTCTTTTCCGGTGAAGTAGCCATAACGGGTTCCGATTGATCTGAGTGAGCGAGCAAACTTGCGTGGTCGCCCGTTCGCGGCGGCCACTTGGTTCAGTCTTTTGAGTGGCCGAGCGTCACTTGTCTTACGAAGTTTCCACGTAGACTTTCTCAGCGACGCTGAGTCCGCGATCGCTGTCGGTACCGGCGCGCAAACCTTCGATGATTCGTCGCAATCCTTCCATCAAAAGTTCAGGCGGTTGACTGAAGCAGAGTCGAAAGAACCCGACGGACTCGGTCTTGAAGCCGGTGCCCGGACTAATGTGAACGCGGTGTTCGTTGAGGAGTCGCTCGTAGAGCGCGAATTCGCCATCGAGATCCGGCGTCGGCAGATACTTGCGCAAGTTAATCCACAAACAGAGACCCGCGTTGGCCTCGACGACGTCGATGCCAGACGCTTGGAGCGTCCGACGCGCCGTCTCATAGGCGAGCGAAAGCGACTCTCGGTGCGAACGAAGGTAATCTCGACGCCAATCCGGTTCCAACATGGTCGAAATGACTCGTTGAACGGGTGCGGGCAACCTGAAAAAGTGAGACTGCTTCGCGACGGCGGCTAGCACCGCTTGATTTGTGCTATGAATCCACCCGGTCGCATATCCCGCCAGGCCAAAGTCTTTCGACAAGCCGCCGAGAACATGAACGTTGTCACTTTGGAGTGCCGTGGCGCTTTCGAATGGTTGATCTGAAAACACACTTCCCGCATAGACTTCGTCGACGATCAGGGCGCAATCAAAGGCCTCGGCGATCGCGAGAAACTGCTGCATTTCACGCAGGGAAAAGACTTGTCCGATAGGATTGCCGGGCGATGTGAGCAGGATCGCTCGCACATGTTCTCCTTCCGCGGCCAACTTTCGTAATCGAGACTCCAAGTCGGCCGGAAAAAGCCGAAAGTCACTTGCCGCTTCGGTGTGCAGAAAGCGGACACGCGACCGAACGCGAAGGCCCATCGCCGCCACGAGCCCGGGGAACACGGGCGTCGGGATCAAAACGGATTCATCCTCATCCAGCAGCGCAACGGTGAGCGATTCGAGCAAGCTGATGATTCCGTTGCCCACGACCAAGTGTTCAGGTGAGACCGGCACGCCCCCTAGTTCGCCGAGATAGTCCGCAATCGACCGGTGACACTCATCGGTGCCCGCGAACGGCCGATACCGCCGGTCTTCGGTGGCGGAATCAACGGCCATGAGTCGGCGTTCGATGGTTTCGCGGTGCAACTCGTTCTGCGCCGAGCCCAGATTGACAAAGCCCGTGGGGTTGGACTCCGAATAGCGGTCGGTCTCACACTGAAAATGTGCGGCGACGAAATCGAATTTGGGCGGAGCACTTGTGTGTTGTTTTGTGAACGCCGATGTCATTGCTTGGTCTTCCCGGTGCACGGTAGGGAGCGAGAACGAAGGCTCAGGAAACATGGATGCCGCATTCCTGCTTCATCCCTCGAAAACGAGTGTCGCGATCGCTCCGATCGTCCGCGCGAAGCGGGCGACTGGAATGAGAGTCGCCAACGCTGACGTAGCCTTTTGCGAACAGCGGATGCTCGGGCAGTCCGTTGTCGCGCATGAAATAGAAGATGTCTCGGCTGGTCCAATTGAGGATGGGATAGATGCGGTAACGCCCTCCGGTTTTTCGCAACGGACGCAGGCCTTTTCGAAAGTCGGTTTGGGAGGAACGCAACCCGGACACCCAAGCGGTCACGTCCAGTTCTTCAAGGGCCCGTTGCATCGGCTCCACTTTACGGATGTGGTCGTAGAGGTTGAGGTCTTCGACGCGATCGCTTTCCCAAAGCTTTCCGTAGAGCGTCTCCATTGCATTCGGTGACAGCGATGAACGGTACACCTGCAGATTCAAATCCAGCTGTTTCGTGAGCGTCTCGGCGTATTGGTAGGTTTCGTGTGGCAAATAGCCGGTGTCGACCCAGATGACCTTGATGTCGGGTTTGATCCAGGTTGCAAGTCGAAGCGTCACGGAGGATTGAATCCCAAAACTGGTTGAGACGGCGATGGAGTCGCCGAACTCGTTGACGGCCCAGTCGAGAAGTTCGTCCGCGGGCAGCCCGAGGAATTTGCCTTCGAAGGAATCATGTGTTGAAGCGGCGAGTGTCGAGTTCATGGCCCAGCCGGTGTGTCAAGAGGATTGAGTGGTCGCCTTCCTTCGACGCCCCTACCGGCAGGGCCATGAACTCGACACTCGCCGCTTCAACACATGATTCCTTCGAAGGCAAATTCCTCGGGCTGCCCGCGGACGAACTTCTCGACTGGGCCGTCAACGAGTTCGGCGACTCCATCGC
>JBCBLJ010000530.1:0-5966 GCA_038520195.1 Planctomycetota bacterium | reverse complement strand
TTCCAGCCGACGAGTTGTCGACCGGCAAAAAGTCGGTCGCATTCGATTCCCCGCTGGCGACCGCCGAGTCCAAGACGCTGCTTGCGGACATCTCTGGGCTCGGCTCACTCGGTTGGCTCAATCATTCCACCGGCCCAAAGCTCGTCTACATCGCACCCGGAGAATTCGACGAACCGGAAGCGAGTGACGACGACGGCGCATCGTCGGCTGATGAAGAGGATGAGGAAAAGGACGAGAAGAAGCCACAGGCGTGGATGCTCGATCCCGGCACCGGCGAGGCACGTCAGCTGACGCGACTGAGCGATGGTATCGGCAACTTGAAGACATCGCCCTCGGGAGACACCATCGCGTTCACAATGGATGTAAAGATGGACGCCAAGGTCGATGAGCTTTACCCGGATCTACCCAAGGCCGACGCACGTATCATCGACTCGTTGTTGTATCGGCATTGGAATCAATGGCACGACTACGCTTACAGTCACGTACACGTGGTGAAGATTGATGACGCGGGCAACACGTCTGAGCCGCTCGACCTGATGGCATCTCTGAAGGCGGATTGTCCGGTGCCTCCGTTCGGCGGGAGCGAGCAGTTCGCGTTTTCGCCCGATGGTCAGCAACTTGCGCTCACGTTGAAGCTGGTCAATAATCCTGCCGAGAGCACTGACAGCGGCATCTATCTGGTGAATGTCGCCGGCGGCCAGCTCAGGAATATCACACCGGGAATGCCAGGCTATGACATGGAACCGGCTTATTCGCCGGATGGCCGTTTTCTGGCATTTCATTCAATGGAACGCGCGGGATTCGAGTCCGATCGCAATCGCATCATGGTCTACGACCGCAGCAGTGGTGAACTGCGTGAAATCACCAAGGGACTCGATCAAACCACCCATCATGCGACTTGGAGCGGCGACAGCCGTCACCTTTTCTTTCAAAGCGAAACCGGAGGCACGACGCAGGTCTTTCAAATCGATCTTGATCACGCCGACCCGAAGCAAGTTTCCAGTGGCCGCTTCGACTTTTCGGTGGTCGCTTCCATCCCGAACTCCGATCGCGTCTTGCTGCGGCAACAAAGCATGCTCCGGCCGGTGGAGCTAGCGCTGCTCGACTGCAAGGCAAAACAAATGGTCACGGTAACGGACGTGAACGGCGATCTATTTGAGACTCTTGAGCTTCCCGTTGTTGAAGAGCGTTTCTTTCGGGCGACCGACGGAAAGCAGATTCACAATTGGGTCATTTTGCCGCCTGACTACGACCCCGAATCGGACCAGAAATGGCCGATGTTGACCTACTGCCAGGGCGGTCCTCAGGGACAGATCGGCCAATGGTTTTCCTATCGCTGGAACTTCCACATGATGGCCGCACGAGGCTATGTGGTCTTAGCGGTCAATCGGCGTGGTATGCCGGGATTCGGGCGTCAGTGGAATGATCAGATCAGTGGCGATTGGGGTGGCCAGGCAATGCAGGACATCCTCGCGTCGACGGACGCAATGATGGCGGACCCAACGATCGACCGTCAACGAGTTGCCGCCATTGGTGCAAGCTTCGGCGGCTACACCGTCTATTGGTTGATGGGCAACGATGCCAGTCGCTTTTGTTCCATGATCGCTCACTGCGGCGTTTTCAACTTGGAGTCGATGTACGGTTCGACCGAAGAGTTGTTCTTTGTCAACTGGGACCTGGGCGGACCGTATTGGAAGAGCAATGAAATCGCCACCAAGTATGAGGCCTTTTCACCGCACAAGTTTGTCGGGAATTGGAAGACACCGCTAATGGTCATTCATGGTCAGAAAGACTTTCGTGTTCCCGTGACGCAGGGAATGGAAGCTTTCACGGCGGCCCAGGTGCAAGGTGTCGAGAGCCGATTTTTGTACTTCCCCGAAGAAGGCCATTGGGTGCAGTCGCCCCAGAACGGAGTTCTCTGGGGCCGAGTCTTCTTCGACTGGCTCGACCGCTATTGCAAACCGTCTTCCGAAGGCAAGAAGTAGGCGCCGCCTGAGAGTCTTGCGTGTCTCGACCAGTCGAGTAGCCAACACGCGCTTGTCACCGCGAGAGCACTAGTTCAGCGACTTGCGCGTCGAACCAGGATGACTGTCTCATGCGGGATCGCGCGCAGCAAGACGGCATCGGGCGCGAACGCCTCGACGTTGAAGATCGTTTCCTCGACGGTGAAACTGCAACGCAGAGACATCTCGTAGGTCTTCGGTGCCGTAGGCGCAACGTCCGATCCGCCCTTGGGGGCGGCGGCAGCGGCTCGTTGGTCGAGCGCCGTCTTGAGGTGTGCGAACTGCACGCCCGGGATCGGTATCCTCAACTGTCGTTCGCGTTTTAGCAACGAAACGCTCACCGATGTCCCGTCGACGTCAAGCATCGCTCGTCCCTGCTCGGGCGTGCTTAAGACGATCGCACGAAGCGTGATCTTCGGTAGCTTCGGTAGCGCGGCGATGACCGATGGTTTGGTCGGAGTCCGAGTCGTCGGCGCGGGTTCGACGGCTGGTACCGGTGTGGGGATCCGATCCAGTATTCCCGCGGGCGGTTTGGTCGGATCTCGGGACGTTTCGTCGATTCGGTCGGCAGCGGGTGGTTGCCGGGACTGCGAGCGACTGGCGTCTGACTCGGCGGGCCGGGACGCCTCGGAGCTCGCGCTTGGAGAAGGCTCCTGCGCGGACAAACCCTCGCCGACGAGCAGCGCCAAGCAAAGCACGCCGACCCGCAAGCCCTTTCGATTGGTAGACACGATTAACCTCCGGCGGCGAACAAAGCGACAAAGAATGCTAGGTAAACGTAGCCCACGATCCCGCCGACGATCACGATGGTCGCCGGTTCAATCATCGCACTGAGCTTTTTGATCGCGGTCTTGAGCTGGGCTTCGTGGAACCGAGTCACACGTTCGAGCACCTCGTCCAATTGGCCGGTACTCTCGCCAACGGCCACCATGCTGGACAGCATCGGCATGAACGCACCCTTTTCGGCAAGCGGCGAAGCGAGGTCACCGCCCTCCATCACGGCTTCACGCGCGGACGCGACCCGCGCGGCAAGAAAGGTGTTCCCGTGTAGTCCTTCGACGGTGCGAAGCGCCTCCAACACAGTGATCCCACTTCGCAACATCACGCCGAGTGAACTCGCGAAGGTGACGGTTCCGGCGAGGCGAAGCACCTTGCCGAGAATCGGAAGACGCAAAACCCAACGGTCGATCGCGGCGCGTCCCGGCGGCCACTTGTAGATCAATACAAACGCGGCGAGCATGAAAAGGATGATCGCCAAAGTGGTCACTCCGTTGACGCGGATCCAAACGGAAAAATCCAACAGCGACTGAGTGATTGCGGGTAACCTCCGCCCGGTGGCCGAAAGAAACTTTTCCAATTCGGGAATGACGTACAGCACCAAGTACCCGGCGACTCCGATGGCAGCAACGCCGACAAAGATTGGGTAGGAGACTGCGGTGCGGACGTTCGAAATGTTCTCACGACGCGCCGCCATTTGTTCGGCAGCTCGCTGCAGCACGATATCCAGGTTCCCCGTAGCTTCGCCAACCTTGGCGAGCTGGACCGCGATCCGTGGAAAGCAACGGTGTTTGGCCATTGCTTCGGACAGTGAATCGCCCTCTTGAATGTCCTCGGAAATCTGCGTGCAAATCACTTGCAGTGAACGCGAATCGGACTGATCCGACACCGTCTTGAGCGCCTCCAGGAGACCGATACCACTCTCCAACATCACCGCCAGCTGCTCCAGCGCGATTTCGACGGCAACTGAGCGGGGCGGAAGCCGGTGGAGCGGATTGGAAAGTTCAATCGCTCCGCTGGGCTTGGCAACCGGTTTCGCACTGATAAGCCGTTCCCCGCGAGACTCCAAGAGCGAACGCAGCGCCGACGCGGAAGCCGCTTCCATGTGCCCTCGCTGCATTTTGCCCGCGTCGTCACGAATGAGGTACGAAAACTCAGGCATCACCAGACCACGACGGCTTCAAGGACTTCCTGGTACGTTGTCGCACCGGCGGTCATTTTGTCGATCGCGTCATCCATCAACAGCGGGCGATTGCGCTGACGCGCATTGGCCAAAAGCGTTTCTTCGCTCGCCCCCTGCGTAATGAGTTTGGCGACCGATTCGTCGCAGTCAAAGCACTCGATCAGCGCGATTCGGCCGATGTACCCGTGCCCGGCACAGTACACGCATCCCTCGGGATCGTAGACGGTTTGCCCGGTCAGTTCGGGACGTCCCAGCAACGCCGCTTCTTGTTCGACCAGCGGCCTGGGCCGACGACAAGCACTGCACAATCGCCGGACGAGTCGCTGAGCTACTGCCAACCGGAGCGTCGCGGCGATTAGATACGGTTGAAGCCCCATGTCCGTTAATCGCGTGACGACGCCCGACGCGGTGTTGGTGTGCAGCGTGCTGAAAACGAGGTGTCCGGTGAGCGACGCCTTGACGGCAATCTCCGCCGTTTCCAGGTCACGAATCTCACCGATCATGACGACGTCGGGGTCATGACGAAGAATACTGCGGAGCGCTTTGGCGAAGGAGACTTTGTCCGCGGAATCGATCTCAACTTGCGAGACGTCCGGCATCTCATACTCGATGGGGTCTTCGACGGTGATGACGTTGCCGCCTCGGCTTTGCAGCAGCTCTTCGATCGCCGCGTAAAGTGTCGTGCTCTTGCCACTTCCGGTCGGCCCCGTCAGCAGCACGAGACCATGCGGTCGGCCGATCGTTCGCCGAAACAGTCCGAGATCGCGTTCATTCATCCCAAGGTTTGTCAGACTGATCGCGTTGGATTGTCCGCCAAGCAATCGCAGGGTCACGCGCTCTCCGAATCGTGTCGGCAGGGTCGCGACGCGGATGTCGATTTTGGCTTGATCGGCGCCAATTCTGGCCGTGAAGCGGCCGTCTTGTGGTGCCCTCTTCTCCGCAATATCAAGGCCTGACATCACTTTGAGCCGGCTGACGACTGCTCCCTTCAACTGACTCGGGATCTGTGAGTACGTCTCGAGCTTCCCGTCGACACGCATCCGTGCGACGAGCGCAGTTTCATTCGGCGAAAGATGAATGTCCGATGCACCACGCATTGCCGCCGCCTGCAGGAGTTCTTCACAGACCGCGACCGCATCTTCCGACTCAATCAGCTGTGCGTCGCGGCCGGGCGACCGTGGCTTTGCGGTTCCGTTCGACAAACCGCCATACACCCGTTTGATGGATGCCCGCAGTGAAGTTGGCTCCGCGGACAGCAGTCGCAATTCACAGTCCAAGATGCGATTGAGTTGCTGACGCGCCGTCGCATCCTCAATGTCTTCGCAGGCGACCAGGACATGGTCCCGGATTTTGCAGACCGGCATCACTTGTTTTCGGAGTGCCAATGATGCTGGAATCTTGAGCGCCCACTTGGGGTCCACCACCACGCGATCCATGTCCAACTCTTGATATTCGATCAGCGCTCGTGGCGTGATGTCGATCAATTCGTTTGGTGGACGGGACTCTCCGTCGAGACTCGTTGCGTTCTCGCGGGCCACACTCGCCGACCGCTCAACCTCGGTCCGCGAATCTTCCACCAGTTCACCGGGTGACTCTGGGTTCATCGCTTGCCCTCCGCTCGCGGTGGTCTGCCACGTCGCAGCCGAGCGAGGCGATCAACAGGACTCGAATCCTCTCGTACCGAAGAAACTCGTGCGTCGGGTTTCAGAGGCGAGTGGTCGAGCATGACAGGTTGGTCGAGTAGGGAGTCTTACCGGTCGTATCACTGTGATCGTCGGAATCAGACCACGATCGTCAAAGTCCAAATCCGCATCGATTGTCTCGCTTCGCTCGACTGCAATTCCAACGATTCCATTTGTAGGGATAGCGGTAGGACTTGTTCGAGTTCGGTCGATAGCGATCGGAGCGCGGACTGCAGGTCCAGAAAGCGGCCTCGGACTTTGAGCCGATACACTTCTCGACCGGCCAGGTCTTGCGACGCTGCGGACGTTGAAGCGTCATCG
>JBCBLJ010000994.1:0-2696 GCA_038520195.1 Planctomycetota bacterium | reverse complement strand
GCGAAGCGATTCTCGCGGAACTGATTCCCGGCAGCGAGGACTACTACTTCTACCATTGCTTGCACTTTCAAAACACTTCTCAGGTCGCACGTGCCGAGGCGATGTTGAAGGCGTGGATCGCGAGTCGCAAAGGAAGGATGACCAGCACGACGCACGCGATGATGGACCGTCAGCGTCTTTTGACTTACGACCAGTCGCCGCAGCAAACGATTGACTACTTTGTGAAACGGCTTGGCATTCAGCTCAATCACTCCCCGCCGGTGTCCAAAGGAACGCGTCGCTATCCAAGCGTTCTTGGCGATGCGATCAACACTCAACAGCTTGTCAAAGACTCACTGCGGAGCAACACGCGGTTGTCATCGACCGGCATGCAAATCGCCGCGAACTGGTTTCTCGCCGGGCAAGACAATCAGGTGCCGATCTCGCTCACCGACTTTCTCAAACGAGTCAACGGTTCCTACCTCACACAGCTCGATCAGCTGGTCATCAAGGAACTGCGTTCACGCCCCGCCAAGAGCCAACAATTCGGCGACCGAGCCGCCCATCAGTACCTCACTCTCGAAGAGCTCGAGAACGTTGGCCGCGCGGTGCCGACGGTTTTGGATGACAACGCCTTTGTCGCCGCCAAGCTTCGAAATCTCCGGCCCAGTGGCGAAGTCGATCTCGGTCAACAACCCGATCAACGTCGTGACTACCTGCGACGCGTCGATGCCTACGTTCGTGGGCTCCCCGCGTCGTACAACTCGCTCAAGGCCAGCGCCGCGTACCGCTTGCTGGAAGCCAATCTCGCAGCGGGCATCTGGGATTTGGGATTGTTCCGGCGATACCTTCAACTGCCGCGACAGAGTTCCATCGTGAACCCCACCATGGCTCGGTTGGGCAATCGTGCAAACCTCAACCAGGACTACACCAAGCTCGCGATTCTTCCCCCGATCCGCAACGAACAGCCGCTCGTCGAGATTTACCTCGAGCACTTTCTCCGCGACGCGAAAGATTCGAGTGCGTTCGCCGCCTATTTGCAACCGAACTATCTGCGACGCGTGATGGCGCGAAGCAAGTTGATGGCGGGCGTTGGCAACCCGCAGCAGTACTTCGAAATGCTCTCCGCCAGTGAGCGACAGACGCTTCGCGACAAGGTCCAACTCAGTTTCGCCCGCAACAACCCTCGCACCTTCACGACCGACGCGGAAACGAAGCTGCTGGTGGATGTCAAAAACATCGAGAAGCTGGTCGTCCGGGTCTACGAAATGAACGCGTTAGCCTTTCACCGGACCAACTCCGGGCAGCTTGACACCGACGTCGACTTGGATGGCTTGGTCGCGACGCACGAACGAACGATCCAATATGACCGTCCCCAGATCGTCAAGCATCGTGAATCGATCGCCATTCCCGAAATCCAAGGGCGAGGCGTGTGGATCGTCGATCTGGTCGGCCAGGGATTACGCGCGAGAACTCTGGTACGCCGTGGCGACCTGCAAGCCGTTCATTCTTCGACGCCCGACGGAATGCGGTTTACCGTTCTCGACGAGAAACGAAATCGAGTTCCCGGGGCGCGGTTGTTGATGAACAATCAAGAGTTCGCGGCCGACGACGAAGGCGCGATCACCATTCCGCTTGCCAATCAGACGTTAACCCGGCAGCCGATTTTGACCGACGGGAAGGTCGCCAAGAAGTTTCTGTTCGCGCATCTCGCCGAAGAGTACACGTTGTCCGCCGGCTTCTTTGTCGATCACACGTTGCTTCAAACCGGAGGCACCGCCGAAGTCATCGTGCGACCGCGGTTGGCCATGGCTCACTCCAAGGCCATTGACCCATCGATTCTGCAAGACGTTTCGGTCGAGATCACCGCGACGGATCTGGAGGGCATCGAAACTTCGAAGCAGTTTGACGACCTGAAGCTGGACCAGTCCGAGGAACTTTCGCTTGAATTCCGAGTCCCGTCGAGAGTCGCCAGCGTTCGGTTTCAACTTTCCGGTCACGTCGTCGGGCTTTCCGATCGACGGCACCGCGAGCTTTCGACCACGGACAGCATCGACGTCGCGGGCATTCGCCGCGGCATGCAAACCGTCGATGCGTTTCTGACCAGAGACGGCGGCGACTACGTCATCGAAACGCTCGGGCGAACCGGCGAAGCCATCGCCGGTAGCACCGTTCAGCTCAAGTTCCTTACGTCGGTCGGCGCGATTCAAGTCAATCGATTCCTGCAGTCCGACGAAAAAGGACGCGTTCGGCTCGGCCCGCTTGAGAACGTCCGCCAACTGATCTACGGAATTGCGGGGCAAAGCCAGCACGTGATGAACCTCAACCTCGACGAGCAAGTCTGGCCTTCGGCGATTCATCTTGCCGCTGGCCAAGAACTGCGTTTGCCGGTTGTCGACGGCCAACCGGCCAATCAGTTTCGTCTGTTGGAGGTTCGTGATGGCGGGAATCGAGGTGATCGCTCAAGCGACCTGGCGGTCGACAACGGATTTCTGACGTCAAAGAAGATGCCCGCGGGGGACTTTAAGCTCGTCGATCGAATCCGAGGAACGGAAACGCAAGTCGTGGTGGTCGACGGGCCCACCATTGATCGAGTCTTGATCGGCAACATTCGCCATCGCGAACAAAACCTCGCGCCGCCGCTATCAATCCGCGATGTCAAACGAAACGACGACGGAAGCGTCCTGGTGAGTTTGACCGGTAACATCGACCAGGCG
>JBCBLJ010000446.1:0-6896 GCA_038520195.1 Planctomycetota bacterium | reverse complement strand
TGGCGGGCAAGCGAACGCCGGCGGATTCGAGTTTGTCCATGAAGGTCGGTCGAACACCGGTGCACTCGAAATGCCCGAAGGCCTTGCCGTCTTCGCCGATACCTTTCTGGTTGAATCGATAGACGTCCTGGAGCACGATTGTTTCCTGCTCCATGCCGACGACTTCCGTAATCGCGGTCACCCGACGCGGTCCACCCTGCAGTCGGTTCGCTTGGATGAGGACGTGAACGGCACCGGAGATCTGTTGGCGAATGGCTTTGACCGGCAACTCGAATCCGGCCATCATCACCATGGTTTCCAGACGAGCGATCGCGTCACGCGGCGTGTTCGCGTGCAACGTCGTGAGCGACCCATCGTGACCGGTGTTCATCGCCTGCAACATGTCAAGTGTTTCACCTCCACGACACTCACCGATGATGATTCGTTCGGGACGCATCCGCAGAGCGTTCTTGACCAAGTCGGTCGCGGTCACCGCACCGTTGCCCTCGATGTTGGGCGGTCGTGTTTCGAGTCGCACGACGTGGTCCTGTTGAAGCTGCAACTCCGCTGCGTCTTCGATCGTCACGATACGATCGCTGTGACCGATGAAAGAAGAAAGCGTGTTCAGTAGTGTCGTTTTACCCGAACCGGTACCGCCAGCGATGATGCAGTTCAGCCGAGCCTTGATGCAGCCCTCCAGGAGCATCACCATCTCCGGCGTGAAGGCTTTGTAGTTCAGCAAGTCCTCGAGCTTGAGCGGGTTGCTTCCGAAGCGCCGGATACTGACCGCGGCGCCGTCGAGAGCGAGGGGAGGGATGATCGCGTTGACCCGGGAGCCATCTTCCAAACGGGCATCGACCATCGGACAAGTCTCATCGACCCGACGCCCGACCTTACTGACGATGCGGTCAACGATCTGAAGCAGGTGCTTGCCGTCGCGGAACTCCACGTCGGTCTTCTGCATCTGACCGCCCTTCTCGACGTAAATGTTCTTCGGGCCGTTGATGAGAATATCGCTGACCTTCGGATCCTTCAGAATGAGCTCGAGTGGGCCGAGGCCGAAGGTCTCATCGAGTACCTCGTCGACGATTCGCTCACGCTCTTGACGGTTCAGCAGCGCGTCTTCGGCGTCACAAAGGTGTTCGATGACGATCCGAATTTCGCGCCGCAGGGCATCGCCCTTCATATCGCCGACGCGTGAGAGGTCCAATTTATCGACGAGCTTGCCGTGAATTCGGCTCTTGATTTCCTCGAATTGGTCTTGGCGGTTGTCTGCCTTACCAGGCATGGCTCGCGTTGTCATGTTGTTGAATCCTTGATCACCCTGCGCGATGTCTGTTCTTCCGGCGTTGACGATTTTGCCGAGGGCGGCCCCTCGGCCGACGGGTCTCTTCGACCGGGCGGACGGAGTTCATCCTGAAAAACATAGGATGCAAATACCGTCAAATTCATCGAGACGTGATTTCTTTCGCGGTCCTCGAGCGGACCAGAGGTGTCCCGACGACGCGAACAATCGGAAGCATGGATGAAAACAACAACGCCGCACCGCCCACTAAGTCACCGCCCACTGAGTCTCAGTCCGTGCGACTGCCCGCGTCGAAGTCGATCGAGAATTGCGACGCGTGGATGATCGGACTCCAGTCGCAACGCATCGTGATCGTTCGTCGTGACGGACCGACGCGACTGCGGTCCGCCGAACGCATTTGCAAACCGATTCAACAGGTCAAACCCGGCGAAACGGTCTACTACAACGGGCGCCGCGAGCAAGTGCGGTCGGTGTCGGTGTTTTAAGACAACCGGCGAGCCTTGATGCAACTCGCGCCTGTGGGGGCCAACACGGGTTGGCAAGGACCCACGTCCTTCACCGAGTCTCGGTTTCCTCAAGCGCAACCGCGCGGCCGAGATCGTGACTCGTGCGGCTGGCTTCGATCACCGTCGCGGCCTCATAGGCATCCACCAGGCCTCCAAGGTCGCGAACCAGACTGGTGACGGATCGATGGAATTGGCGAAGCATCCGTTCGCCGATGGGCGACTCCGTTTCCAAAGACTCGACGTGACGTCCCGCGTCATCAAACCAAACCAGCGTGCTGGGCAGGTCGATGAAAGCGACGCCCTGTTCGCAATAAACCTTCATCGATGCGGGTGGGCGAAAGTTGGCGGCTTCACTCCATCGTTGTGGCAAACACCCATCGCAAGTGACCTCTGCGGTGACGTGCGATTGATCGGGAGCCTCAAAGTGTAGCGCCAGACTCTGATAACTCGGTCGCGAAACGACGGACGTCACGTGGGCGGGTGGTTTACCGACAACGTAGCGGCACCAATCGACCATCTCGACCAAGTCGGATTGAAGCGTTGGAGAACCTGACTTGCCTTCCTCTCCGACCGACTGTTGGTGAACTCGAATCAGGCTGGGTGTGCCGAGTCGCGTCGCGATCAACTCTTTGAGCCGGAGTGTCGCTGGCGCGAACCTCCGCGGGAGTTCCGTCATGAAGGAGACGCCGCTTTCTTCGATCGTCGCCCGAACCGTTTTGGCGCGGCCGGCATCAATCTCGAGACCGGCCGCCCAGTAGACCGCTTTTCCGGCTTGGCAAGCCGCCATCGCAGGTAGCCAACCCAGCCAACACTGCCGCAGAACCAGGACGGCATCGATGTCGCATCGGCAAACCAACGCGCGGTATCCGTCAACGGGGTCCGCTTGAAACTCGGCCGCCGTCGACTCCGACAGTTTTGAGATGGTGCTGTACACCGCCCGGACGTCGAAACGGTCGTCGAGCATCCGCAGAGCGGGGCGATAGCGAGTGCTCCAAAGATCGCCCAACCCGATCAATCCGATGCGGAGCTTCATAAAGAAACCAAAAGTCAAGGGGTCGACGAGCGGAGCTGCATGAAAAGCGTGGAACCAACCCGGCCCGTCCAGGTGGTGTACCGAACCGCAGTGATCCACCGCGGTCACGGCGTTGCGCGCTTCAGGTACCCAAGTAGTTGATGCTCAACAGCTTAGCGATTTGTCAGCGACGGAGTGAGAAAACAGCCGGAGAATGCTGTCGAAAAGATGCGCCGCGTATTTCTTCGAATTCACCGCGTGGCTCCTTGATGACCCTTTCACTCTCCATATACTCCGCCCACCCGACCGAAGTTCCGTGATTGGAATGGTCGACTTAATCCGTGGTGTTTTCCAGGGAGTCCGCAGTGCGTTGGATCGAACGGCCACATATCGTCCTCATCCGTCGTCATTACTTTCCTCCAAATTGGCGTCTGTCGATTGATCCGATGATCACGGACGCCTTGGGAATCATCAACCAGAAGTGACTGGCCTTCCGAATGATTCGACACGCAGACTCATTCACCGCGACATTGTGTCGTTGTCGCTGCTGGGATTAGTACGTTAAACAAGGAGTTTGGAATGGCTACGTTGCTGCTCGCCGTCATTATGAGTAGTGTCACGACTGCGCCACTGAAGACGAATTATGCCGAGGCGTACAGAGAGTCCGTTGCGCAGGACAAACCGTTGATGGTCGTTGTCGGTGCACCCTGGTGCCCCGCCTGCAACGTCCTCAAGCAAACGACCATCGAACCGATGGCACAGACCGGTGAACTCGATGCGGTGAGCGTCGCCGTTTTGGACCGTGATTCCGATCCAGAACTCGTCAAGCAACTGACCAAGGGCGAAAAGATGATCCCGCAGATCATCATGTTTACCCGGACCCCGTCCGGCGCCTGGAAGCGAAACCGTCTGATGGGTTATCAACCCAAACAGCCCGTTCGCAACCTGATCCGCTCCGCGGTGAGCCGATCTCGAGGCTGATCCGTCCCTTTGGCGGCGGAACGTCGATCGTTATCATGATGTTGGAAAGGCGTTTCGCGGTCCAACTCTGAACGACAACCTGATGACGATACCCGACGACCTGAAGCATCTGATTCGAACAGACGAACCTCTCGCCCCGTTCGTCTGGCTTGGTATCGGTGGCCCGGCGCGATACTACGCCGAGCCGGTCGATCTGATGCAGTTTGGCCGGATTCAGACTTGGGCCCGCGAGAATGAACTCACCCTCCGTGTGCTCGGTGGGGGAAGCAATCTCCTCGTCCGCGAATCCGGGTTCGATGGCGTGGTCGTGTCTTTGTCCTCGGCCGAGACGAGCGGTTTTGAGATTCGCGAGAATCGACTGACCGTCGGCGCTGGCGCAAAACTCTCCCATGCGGTCGTCAAGGCGATCGGAAATGGCCTGGGGGGGCTGGAGCACTTGATCGGGATACCCGGCACCGTCGGAGCGGCTGTCGTCGGAAACGTTTCCAGCGGAGGTCGAGAAATTGGTTCGGTCGTCGAGCGAGTTTCACTCATGCAATCCAATGGATCGCTCAAGCAGTGCGATGCATCGGAATGTGGATTCACGCACCGCAAAACTTCGCTCGTTGGCACCATCGTCGTGGATGTCGAATTCGCCCTCGAACCGGGTGATCAGAACGATCTAACCAAGCAGTGCCAGAAGCTGTGGATCGCAAGAAACTCGGCTCGTCCCGCTCAACCCGATCGCATCGCGATGCCGTTTGTAGACCCAGATGGCCTACCGGTCCGCGATTTGATCCAAAACGTCGGATTAGCTGGCATTCGTGAAGGCGATGTCGCACTCGATGCCAACGAGCCCCAGTACCTCGTCACCCACTCGGGTGCCACCAGCGACCAATGCTTGCGGTTGATCGATCGCGTGCGCGAGCAGGTGCTGCTGCAAACCGGGATCGACTTGCAACTCAATCTCCAGATTTGGTAGTCCATCACGTTGTGCGGCAACTTTCCGCCGCGTTTTGCTTGCAGACCCTGCGGCGCGTTGTGAGCGTGCGGAGCCGCGTGACCAATCATGGCGATGCGAACTGATCAACCCGACCAGCGACCCATCCGTCGGCTTCTGGTTCGTCTGGCCAAGGCTCCCGCCGCCTGGTCGCTCGTGTGGCCACTGGCGTTGATTTTTGGAGCGTACATCGCGCTTAATCGCTGGGGTTGGGAGTATCTCGCCGCACGGTACGGAACGCTGGACCCGAGCCGCGTCACAGTCACCGAGCCACACCGTTATGTTCGGTCAGACATTGTCGCCGACGTTTATCACGACACCGAACTGGATCGTCTTTCACCCCTGGACCGCCAAGCCACCGTGAAGCTGGCCTCGGCGTTCGCCAGCCATCCCTGGGTTCGCCAAGTTCAGCGCGTCGACAAACTGCCAGGTGGAAACGTGGAGGTTCAGTTGGAATACCGTGAACCCGTCGCGGCATTCCATTTGACCGGTGATTGGGACTGGTTTCAGACCCTGGAGTTTCCTCCCGAAGATGTCGATGACGATCAATTCTTTGCGCTCGACGCCGAGGGTGTACTCTTGCCGACGGGCCACTTGACCGTCGAAGACATGGATCGTCTGATCCATATCGAAGTCTGGGAAAAGTACCCGTTCGGTGATGAAGGCACCCCCTTCGGGCACCGCGGCATTGAGTCGGCGGCGCTCCTTGCCGGTCTGCTCAGCAAAGTGAGTGATCGAATCAAGGTGAGCAAGATCACGCTCACCGGAGATGACCGGCTGAACGTGATTCCGAAGTTACACGTCACCACCGCCAGCGGCGTGCACGTCTATTGGGGAAGCCCTCCTGGGATGGAGCAGCCCAACGAGCGGTCGGCACGCGAAAAGCTGGAAGACTTGGTGAGCGGTAACTTCGCCAACGAAACAGACCTGACCGTCGGTGACCGCAGGGTCATGACGCCGATCAAGTCTCGCTAAGTCACGCTGCCCAATCGAACGGCGTGTCGTAGAACACGTTTCGAGTCGACCACGAGTGGCCGCGACGATCGACTTAGATCGTTGTTAAGAACCGTTCGGCGAAGAAGCCGAAATCGACACCATCGACGTCTCCATCTCCTTCGACATCGAATGCGAGGTCATAATTGGGCGAGGTGCTTGTCGAAAGGAAGGCGGCCGCGAAGTTACCGTAGTCAACGCCATCGACGTCACGGTCACCGTCCCGATCACCGAACAGTCGGAAGAACAGGTCTGCTGTGACCACGTTGGTGCCGTCACCACCGAACAAGACGTCGTCCAGCATCGGAATGACATCCGACCCAACGGTGCTTTGGATGTTGCTGCCGAGAATCGAGAGTTGGTAGTTCCCGTCGTTAAGCGTGGTGCCGTTTTGCAGCTCGGTCACCGATTCACCGCTTTGAAAGACGAGGTCGATTTCGGTGCGGTTGTCGACGGTGGTGATTTGATCGAGTGTCAGCCCAACAACGACACCGGTATCGAGATTTCGAATCTCAAAAGCTTGGCTCAGGGGTGCTTCCTCGAGCACTCGGTTGAACACGAGTTTGACGGAGGTCAGTTGACTGCGCGATTGTTCGCCGTCGTTGATGAGGATTTCATCGACGCGAAGGTCGGTGCCGAGTCCGGTGATTCCGACGTCAAAGACCGCTTCTTCGGGATCGTTGGAGAGAATCTCGAAGGTCGCGTTGCGTCGGCCTGCGGCCCCGGGGACGAACGTGACTTCGAACGTGGTCGACTCACCCGGTGCGAGCGTGGCTTCGGGGGCCGCGGTCACGGAGAAATCAGCCGCGTGTTCGCCACTGAACTGAACTCCGGAGATGTCCAAGTTGAGAGTGCCGCCATTCTCGATGCGGAAGACTCGCGTTGAAGCTCCTGCGGTATCGGTCAGTTCGAATTCGGTACCATCACCACCGGAGGGCTCAAGGTCACCGTCGTTGAGTGGCGTGTCGCCCAGGCCGTAAACATTGATTTGCGGAGCGAGCACATCATCGGTGCGAATGGTGCCGGTCAGGGTGCCATTGAGAATCGGACCGCCGTCATTACTCGTGATGGTCAGCAGGAACGTCTCATCGGATTCAATGTCGGTGTCACCCGAGATCAGAATGTCGATGGTTGTCGAGA
>JBCBLJ010000857.1:0-3466 GCA_038520195.1 Planctomycetota bacterium | reverse complement strand
GCTTCTCTTTGTGCTTTATCCCTGGTGCGATTCCGATTGTGCTCTGTCCCCCGGGCTTCTGTCTCCCCCGATTGTGCTCTGTCCCCTGGCTTCTCTTTTAGCTTTATCCCTGGTGCGATTCCGATTGTGCTCTGTCCCCCGGGCTTCTGTCCCCGGGCTTCTACGTCCCCCTGGCTTGTACCGCGCGGCGGGCGAAGCTATCAGAGTTTACGATCCGATGGCGATGCGACGGCGGCTTCGAGTGCGGCATCGACGGCCTGCGATGCTTCCTCCAACACGACCTCTTCCAGAGCGCGACGCTCGGAGGGTGTGGCGTCGTCCTCGGTTTGTTTCTCTTGGTCCGGCGGAAGTTTCGGCTCACCGGCAAGCAGTGGTTGACTCTCCCCGTCCGTCGTCGGGTTGGCAATCAACGGTTTGGACGCCTGTTTCCCTCGCTTTACCCGTCGTGTCGCGAGAGTCGACTTGAGTTGATTCAGGCCGTCGGCGATTTTGCCGGTCAAGTGGCGGTGCGATGGACGCTGCGGCATCGCGAGTTCAGTATCGGCGAGATGGATGTTGTAGTACTCCAGCAGGGCACCGACTTCGAAATTCAGGTTCTTGATCGCCAGGCCATATTGAATTCTAGCTCTTATCTCGGCGGTCGATGCATCTCCCAGTCGTTGCTCGGCGTCGAGTAGCGCGTTGTAGTTGAATTGGCGAACGGGCGCTTGGGATTCGCTGACGAGAATGTCGTATTGATCCTGTGCCGCGTTCTTTCGGTTCACCGCCGACCGTAGCACCGAATAGGCCCGGTCGCTCTCGCCAATCGCATTGCTGACTCCATAAAGGACTTGGCGTTGAAGTTCCTCCAGCAGCGATTGCTCGCGGGCCAACCGGAGTTGGGCGTTGCGAACGGCTGCTGAAGCCTGACGCATCCCAACCGGATACGCAACACTCATCCCCATCAAGAACTCGTGGGTGTCTGACTCCACGATCGAACCGCTCTCAATGATCCTGCGGTCGAACAGGCTGTTGCCGAGCCCGCGATAGCGGTAGCGTCCGATTGCATCGACTCTCGGAAGCAAGAAGTTCTTGCTTGCGACGAGCTCGTGACGACGGCGCTGGACTGACAATCGTTGTTGCCGCAATTCGGTTCGACGACTGACGGCGTTGCTCGCCAGGTTATTCCAGTCATACGTGGTGGGAGCGTCCGCTGGTTGGCTGGTGGTGCGAATTAGTCTGCCATCGTTGATAGGCAGGCCCATGATCAACCGCAATCGTCTTTCGTTGGTGTAGACACCGCCCCCGCCCTGAAACGTCCCTCCGCCACTTCCATTGAAGGAGCGAGTTCCAATGACGAGACGCCCCGCGAGCGCGTTCTGAACCTCTTGCTCGAAGCGAAAGTATTGCTCGCGCGCCTGAGCAACCTTGTCTTCTTCGGCGCCAGCCAATCCTTGTCTCGCCTGAAGCAGCTGGTAAGTATGCAGTGTGCGATCGCGCGCATCACGTTTGACGTTGAGGTCTTGGTAGGCGAAGTAGAGGTCCCAGTAGGCGTTTTCAACGTCACTCAGAAAGTCGCGAAGTGCGATCTCGAGCTGCGCGATGGTGATATCCGCGTTCAAGCGGGCGATCACTACGCCGTTGTACACTCCGGGTACTGCGTTGGGTCCCGCGACACGATTGAACGATACGCCGCGACCTTGCAACAGGGGATGTCGCACCTCGCCTTCCAGATTCCACGCCCACGCTCGGCCCTCGATGATGTTGCGGTCCGAGTTATTGAGATCCGCGTCAAAGTTGTGTCGCAACGTAAAGATCGTTCCGGAGACCGTCTGTTTGCTAACACTGGATTCGAGCTTTGTGAGGTATTGACGGAAAAAGTTGGTGCCTTGACCGGCGAACTCATTGTTGAGCACGCGATCGTTATCCTCAACGAGCAAGTCACCCTGAAGTTGGGCATCAAAAGCGCTGAGAGCGGCTTCGATGCCCGTCGAAGGATCGGTGACCTGGATCGCGGGTTCATAGATGGTGGGCGTAACTCCCGGCGTCTGAATGATCCGTGCACCGAGGGTGCGCAGCACCGTGCTATTGGCGAGGGCGATTCGAACGACCTCGTCCAAGCTCAGCTCCCAAGGTTGAGGGCCGGTTTCAACGGGGCGGCGAAGCGAGAACGGCTCGAGATCCGTTCCCGCTGCTTCATACGAGACGGGGCGAACGGATGAAGGGACGCTCTGGTTGGAAGGGGCATCCATCGTGGCGCGAGATTTCGTCGCGACGAAATCTGCGAGCTCAACGTTTTCACCGCGCGGAGTCGAAGCGCATCCAAGCATCGCGATCAAAGCGATCATGGAAAGCATGCAAAACGGCTTGGTTGTCCGCGCCATCGGCTCTGAGTTTGTTCCGTAGCGTTTGCGTCATCAATCTTGGTACGATCCGCTGTCCGTTGGATCGACATTCCATGATTTGGAATAGATTCCGTTTTCGATAAAACACGCGTTTCCGGAAGAATCGCGCAACTCAACCCGGCTTACCACCGTTGTCGCAAGGGTTCAAAGGATTGAACAGTCGCGCCAAAACTCCCGCCGATCACTCCAATGCTTCGGCTGATCGGGTCAATGCTCCAGTTGACCCCGGCGAATGGAGCGACATTGAGGCGTTTTTGTCGGAGGTAACGGAGCTTGCGAGGGCTCCTGCATCTCTTCGTGAATTCGCCGACGCGACGCTCTCGCGAACACTTGATCTTTTGGAAGCAATTGGTGGTGCCGTTTGGCTGGCAAACGATCTTGGTCGGATTGAGTGTGTGTCCACGGCGGGGACAGACCCAACGAAGGCGTCCGCCAAACCGGGGACAGACCCAACGAAGGCGTCCGCCAAACCGGGGACAGACCCCAAACCGGGGACAGAGCATGATGCGGGGACAGACCCCAAGATTGCTGATTTGCTTTCAATGGAGGATGCGAGTCATCGGCAGTTTCTTGCTGAGATGTCGCGGCAGGTCGGTACTCGACGAAGCCTGATCCGCGGTTCCGACGGCAGTGACCTGTTGCGTCTCGCTGCGTCTTGCCGACTCGATGATCAATCGATGGGGATCGTGGAGGTCGTCCAACCAGCCTCGATGGGCGAGGAGGCGCTGGCCGGAAATGAAAAACTGCTCGTCATGGTCGGGCAACTGACCGAGTCGTTTCATCAGCGACACCAGCGTCGAGAGTCCCTTCGCGAGCAAGACGAATTTCGCCAGCGCGAGATGTTCTTTCGTCGCGTGCACGAGAGTTTAGAACTAGGGCCGACTGCGTATCGAATCGTCAATGAGGGTCGGCAATTGATCGGTTGTGACCGCGTCAGTTTGGCGGTCGCCGATCGACGTGGTTTCAGCGTGATCGCGATCAGCGGTACGGAGGCGGTTGAATCAGGGAGCGAGGTGGTCCGCTCGATGGGGGCGCTGGCCACGGCCGTCGCAAAGACTTCGCAGTGGTTGCAGTTTCGCGGG
>JBCBLJ010000183.1:0-11740 GCA_038520195.1 Planctomycetota bacterium | reverse complement strand
CGAAGGGGGCTACTACGGCGGCAGCGGTGAATTCTTCGAAGCACTCTGTAAACCGCTGAAAGATGCCGGCGTGCTGATCATCTTCGACGAGGTCCAATCGTTCTCACGAACGAGCCGTCCGTTCGCGTTCCAACACTATGGGCTCGATGAGTTTGCGGACATCGTCACTGTCGGAAAGATCACGCAGGTCTGCGCAACGCTTTACGCCGGGCGTCTGAAGCCCAATGCGCCCATCTTGAGCCAGACGTTCACCGGGTCCACATCGTCGATCCTCACTGGCCTTGAGATGATGCGGCTGTTGGAGGACGAAGGTTGCTTTGGCGAAGATGGCCTGAACATGCGACGCGCTCGCTATTTCGCCGAGCGGCTCGCTCAATTGGGTGAGAAATATCCGGGCAAGGTTCGCGGCCCATACGGCGAAGGCATGATGGTGGGGTTCACCCCCGGTGATGGGAGCTTCGAATTCGCAAAACAGCTGATGACGCGACTCTACGAGATCGGCCTGCTGGGGTTTGTTTGCGGCGGAAACCCAACACGCCTACGGTTCCTCCCCCCTCCGGTGAATACGACCAACGCGCATCTGGATCATGCCATCGAGTTGCTCGAAATCGGCCTCCGGGAACTTTGACGTCGATGTTCAGCGCGACCGGGCGTTGAGCTAGACTGTGCGGGCAGACCTGGCGGGTTGCTTTTCGTCTTTCACAGACACGCCCGGCCAAGCCACCACGAGATGGTTTCGACGCCGAGGAGGACCCATGGATGTCGACGACTTTCAAGTACTCTACAGCGAGCTCCGAGGTAGTCGCTGTTCGAAGGCTTTGATCGACGCGAGGGCATTGTTTCTCGAACGTCAACTCGGCGAATCATTGGCCAAGCTTTCCGAAGCGCGAGACATCTACCAGGAGAGCCGCGCTCGGGTATTGCGACAGGACCCCGAAAAAGATATCGACAAGAAGGCCGCCGATCGGGATCGCCAGATTCGTCGATTGAAACGCAAGCAAGAAAAGGCACGCGAGATTCTCGGCCGCTTCGAAGAGATGATCCCTCAGTTGCAGAAGCTTGCCAAACGTGAAGCAGAGCGTGAGGCCGAACGGGAGGCGAAGCGTCGAGCGCGCGAGAACGGAAACATCGACGGCGAGGCACGGACGGATCAGGCACCAGCGGATCCGTCGCCTGCCCAAAACGGAACTCGACATGATTCTCAGTTCCTCGGCGCTCAGTTCCTTGAACACTTCGGCGGCCTGACCGGTGACCGGCAACTGTCGCTCGTCAGCGCGCGTTTCGGTTTTCGGCCGCTGTTGGAAGACGCTGATGTCCAAAGTGACGCCGTCTACCTGATGCACGACGGTCACCACAGCCATCTGTTTATTGCCCGCGCCAGCTCATCGGCCGACGAATTCGACTGCATGGACCCGGCCACCAACGAATCGCTGGGCCCCGTGACTCGCGACGCGTTGGTCAAATTCAGTATCGATCGCAAGTTGGTGATGCTGGTGGAGAAAGCCTGACCCGCTTAGATCCTGCGAAGGATGTACACAACATCCTCTGATGTCGCGTCTACGTCGATCGGTTCTTCCAAATCGTATCCGAAGTCAAATGTTGCGAGCACTTCCCAGCAGCCGCATCGCTCGATCAGTGTGGCCATCTGTTTGTGTGTGTAGCTGCGAAGCACAAGTTCGTCTTCGATCCGCAGACTCCCCGAAGGCCGATGGATGTCGAAGCGAATCCCGAAGCGTTCGATGCGTTTTCGCGAATCGCGCGAATTGGTCCACATGTGCGTGTTGACGGCCAGATGACCGCGACGCGCCGACCAAGACTCACCTTCGCTGGGTTCCGCCTTGGTCGGCGTAAGATGAACGCCGAGCAAATAAAGTCCGCCGCGTCGAACGGCTTCGCCCATGGAATTCATGTGACCTTTGGCGGCCGACTCGGTGCCGAGGTGGCGGAAACTGTTGATCGTGTTGAACGCGACATCACATTTTCGTCGCACGCGAAAATCGGACATGTCCGCGACAAAGGCACGGTCGTCGAAACCATGTCGCTCCAGCCGGGCGTTGCAAAACTCGATGGCCTTGGTGTTCAAATCCAATCCGTCAACGGAATAGCCTCGCCGCGCCAACGAGTACAACAGCCTTCCCGTCCCGCAGGCCGGCTCGAAGAATCGAGTGGCCGGTCGCTTCAAATACTCCTCCGCAATCCCCAAAATGAACTTCGTCTCCGCTGCGCAATCAGCGCCGAACACCAAATCATAGTATTTGGGGTGGTCGTAGATCGATTCGTGAAGGATTTCCATACTCGAAATGCCAAAGCTGGATCGACGATTAAAAGTAGTGGCACAGTGCATTCGTCACCGAGTTCACGCCGACATCGGCTCCGACCACGGTCATCTCCTGGCGGCACTTCTTGCGTCGGGTCGGATTGAACGCGGGATCGCGATTGAAAACAAAAAACAACCGTTTGAGAACTCCCGGGCGACGCTGGCAGGATACTCCGCCGACGTGCGATTCGGCGATGGGCTAGCGGGACTCGGTGCCGGCGAAGCCGATGGCCTGAGCCTTTGCGGGATGGGCGGAGAGTCGATCGCGGAGATCCTGCAGAGCGCCCCCGAACGCGTCCCACCGCGCGTCGTGCTCCAGCCCAATCGTCGACCGGAGCGGGTTCGACAATGGGCCTTGCGAGCGGGTTTTCATCTTGTCAACGAACAGATCGTGTTCGGCCACTGGCCCTATCAAGTCATCGTTCTCGAGCGGGCGCAAGACGGAGTCGCCGACGATCCGGCCTACGAGGGGCTGCATCGGAATGCGGCACTGTTGTTCGGCCCGCTGAACCTTAAACGTCGTGACCAGCGCTGGCTCGCTCGGCTTCGCGACGAACAACACTACCTCCAAGCACTGGAGAGGCTCGGAGAGGAAGCACGTCTCCGGCTCGATGCCATCGAACACGTGCTGCGAGACTTCAAAACGTGAAACACGAGGCGTCACTGGACTCGATCCCGCTCGACGCTCGGCTAACATGAACTCGAATAAACGACCCTCCCCTCGACGATCCTGTCCGCATGCTCTCCGTTCTCTCCCCCGCAAAAACGCTCGATTACGAGACTCCCGCGACCACCGACACGCTTACCACGCCGGATTTTCTGGACGAAAGTGCCGAACTCGTGGAGGTCATGAAGAAGAAGTCCGCCAAACAAATCGCGAAGCTGATGGGCGTCAGCGAAAAACTGGCCACGCTCAATCACGAGCGGTTTCAGGCTTGGGAATCTCCAATGCCTTCGGGTTTGGTCAAACAGGCCGTCCTCGCCTTCAAGGGCGATGTCTACTTGGGACTGGAGGCCGAGACGCTGACGGCGAAACAGCTCGACTATGCGCAGACTCATCTTCGCATCCTCTCGGGGCTGTATGGTGTCCTGCGACCGCTCGACGCCATGCTTCCGTACCGCTTGGAGATGGGCGCGAAACTCAAGACCAAACGCGGCAAAGACTTATACAGCTTCTGGGGCTCTCAGTTGACCGATGCCGTGAACGAGCAATTGGCTTCGACCAAGTCGAAATACCTGGTCAATCTCGCCTCAAACGAGTATTTCAATAGCCTGCAAGCTAAGGACATCGAAGCGCAGATCATTTCGCCGACGTTTAAAGACATGTCCAACGGCAAATACAAAATGATCAGCTTCTTTGCGAAGAAGGCTCGTGGGATGATGGCCGCGTATTTGATCCGAGGTCGCGTCAAGACGCTCAAGAAGCTGACCGCTTTCGATGTCGATGGTTACCGCTACGATGCCGATTCGTCGACCGAGACCAACCCTGTGTTTCTGCGCGGATAACTTTCAAGCATGAGTCTCCCGAACGACCGCAGACTTTGGTTCGCTTGCCTGCTGTTCATTGTTTTCGCGTTCGGGATTCACCCGTTCGCGATTCACGCCTGCCCGGCACAGACCTCTCAAGCGGAGGACCGGGAACACATCGAATCGACGATACGCCGGTTCATGACGGAGTTTGACGTCCCAGGGCTTTCGATCGCGATGAGCAAGGACGGTCGGCTCGTGCTGGCTCGCGGGTTTGGCTTTGCCGACAAAGCGAACGAGACGCCGATGACAGCGAACCATCGATTTCGCATCGCGAGCGTTTCCAAACCGATCACTTCGATCGCCATCCACACCCTGATTCAGGAGGGCAAGCTGAAGTATGACGACAAGGTATTCGGCCCCGACTCACTACTCGGTGATGACTTCGGTCAACCCGATCCATCGAGCTCGCTCGACGAGATCACGCTGGAGCATCTGCTGACGCACACGGTCGGTAGCTGGGGAAATCGACGCAACGACCCAATGTTCCTGTGGCCGCAGCTCGATCATCGCGAACTGATCACTTGGACGATCGCAAATCAGCCGTTGCAGGTCGCGCCGGGGTCAAAGTACGCGTACTCGAATTTTGGCTACTGTCTCGCCGGCCGCTTCATCGAAAAAGCGACTGGCGAAACGTACCGCGATTACGTCAAGCGCAAGATCGGCGATCCCATCGGAGCAACCTCACTTGAGATCGCGGGCAATCGCCTTTCCGACCGCTTGAAAGACGAAGTCCTTTACTACGGCGATGGCGACGAAAACCCGTATGGCTTCAATGCTTCGAGATTGGACGCCCACGGCGGATGGGTCGCCTCCCCGACGGATCTCGTTCGGCTCGCCCTGCATTACGACGGATTTTCGAGTCCGTCCGATCGGCTGACATCTGCGGTTCTCGAGGGAATGGTCTCTCCGTCACAGGCAAATGCGAACTACGCCAAGGGCTGGAACGTGAATCGTTTCAACAACTGGTGGCACATGGGAAGCCTGCCTGGCACCGGAGCGATTTTGGTACGCGCGAGCAACGGTCATTGCTGGGCGGTGCTAGTGAACACGAGGAGCAAGAAGGAGGGCTTTTTTTCGGCCTTGGACAAACTCCCTTGGAAGATCCTTCGCGGCGTCAAAAACTGGCCGGCAGAGTGAAGGCGGACCGCGGGTAGCAATCGCGTTTTGACCGGACCTCATCGAAGCGATTCTTCGTTCGTCGCGGGGCCGCGTCTTGTGTTGGTCGATGTGGAAACGATGTGGTTCCGATGGAGGAATCGAGAAGAAGCTTTGAGACGCTACGATAGTGACCGGCCGACATGACGCGACACGGGAACACAAGATGGCTTCGCCCGAAACACGCGGTAACACAATCACGGGCGTCGGACAAACGCACCACCGCGATCGGCAACCGACCAATCCCTATCGAAGTCCGGCCGGTGTGGAGGACGAACCGTCACCGTTGCCCGATGCTGGCTCACTTCGGTCACGTGATCTGAAGTGCATTGCGCAGGGGATTGCGCTTGCGCACCTCGCGGCGATCTTAACGAGCCTGTCATTGCTGGTTCCGGCCTGCATTGCACTGATCGCTCACGAGGGCATGTTGTTCGCCGCCGCGCGGGCGTTTCCGATCCGCCCGGCGCTGGCCTTACCCGGCGTTTTCGTGATCGCGATCGGCGTCGTCGCTCACTGGTGCAACCGTGTTCGCGGCAAGCATCAAAGCCTCTGTTGGTTGGCGACGTTGCTGTTCCTTGTGGGAGGCTTAGGAACCCTGGTTTCACTCGTTCGACTGGTCGGCGGCGGCAACCTGCTCGGTCTCTCGGTGTTCTTTGCGGCGTCCACCTTTTCGGCTTTTCTGACGGGAACGTCTTTGTTCGCGTTGTTCTTTCGAGTTTGGTCGACGAGATGCGGATCCAAACGCGCGAGTTTATTTTTTGAAGGCACCGTGCTTTGCTTGGCGATCGCAGGCGTGGTGACATCGGCGGCTGTCTTGTGGCCGAGTCTTTCATTTCCGGCAAAGATCGTTGCCGCCAATGTCGGCGTCTTCCTTCTGCTTCCTGCATCGATGTTATGGATGGCGGGACTGCGCTGCTTGCGCATTGACTGGCGGGGCTTTATGCGTGCTTGCGAGGCTTGAGCGGTGGTGAATTGCCCGTCGCTGTCGCTAGAACGTAAATCAGCTAAATTCACCGTTGCTGCGTCCGATGAGTAGCTGAGTCGACGCCTTTCTGCCCCGCCACTGAACGACTTCTATGACGACCCGCCCCATTCGCAAATTGCTTGTCGCGAACCGAAGTGAAATCGCAACCCGAGTTTTCCGCAGCGCGACTGAATTGGGGATCCGAACCGTCGCGATTTACTCCTACGAGGACCGCTACGCGCTGCATCGCTTCAAGGCCGACGAAGCCTATCAAGTTGGTGAACCCGGTGAACCGATTCGGTCTTACCTGAACATCGATGCCATCGTCGCGCTCTGCAAAAAGCACCACGTCGACGCCGTCCACCCGGGATATGGATTCCTTTCCGAGCGAGCTGGGTTTGCGGAGGCTCTTGAGAAGGAAGGCATTCTTTTCGTCGGCCCAAGCGTTCGCTCGCTCAAGCAACTTGGCGACAAGATGTCCGCCCGCGAGTTGGCCGAGAAGGCGGGTGTCCCGGTTTTGGGCGGGAAAAACGAGCCGCTCGCGGACGCCGATTCGGCTTTGGCGCTGGCCGAATCGATGGGTTATCCCGTGATGCTCAAGGCGGCCCATGGCGGCGGCGGACGTGGGATGCGTGTGGTGCGGTCGGCCGACGAGCTACCGGCGGCCCTCGAAGCGGCCCAGCGCGAATCCAAAACCGCTTTTGGCAGCGATGAAGTCTTTTTGGAGCGGTTCGTCCAACGTGCGCGACATATCGAAGTTCAGATCCTCGGCGACGGCAAGAATCTGCTTCACCTTTTCGAGCGCGATTGCAGTGTGCAGCGACGCCACCAAAAGGTCGTCGAATTGGCACCCGCGCCGAACCTCGATCCCAGCGTTCGCGATGGGCTGTGCGAGGCCGCGCTCAAGATCGGACGCGCAGTGGGCGTCGACGGCGCGTGCTACGAGAACGCCGGTACGGTCGAGTTCCTTCTCGATGTCGACACCAACCAGTTTTACTTCATCGAAGTCAATCCGCGGATTCAGGTGGAGCACACGGTGACCGAAGAAGTCACCGGCATCGACATCGTCCGCTCCCAGATTCTGATCGCGCAAGGCAATCAGGTTTCCGATGAGATTCTTGGCATCCCACCCCAAGACCAGATACGCACGATCGGTTTCGCGATGCAGTGTCGCGTGACCACCGAGGACCCTGAAAATCAGTTCCGTCCCGACTACGGCCGAATCAGTCACTATCGTTCGGCGGCGGGCTTGGGAATTCGTCTCGACGCGGGGACGGCCTTCAGCGGTGCGGTCGTCAATCCGTTCTACGACTCGATGCTCGTGAAGGTCTCCGCGCGTGCGTCTTCACTCGCCGGCGCGGCTTCACGGATGGATCGTTGCCTTCAGGAATTTAGGATTCGCGGCGTCAAAACGAACATTCCCTTTTTGCTTCGGCTTATCAACCATGAGATTTTTCTGAAGGGCGAAGCGACGACGCGGCTGATCGATACAACGCCGGAACTCTTCGAGCTTCCGCGTCGACGTGATCGGGCAACACGACTGCTGACGTTCCTCGGCGAGACGATCGTCAACGGAAACCCGCTCGTCGCGGACCGACCTATCGCGACCAGACGAACGCCGGCCCCGGTACCAGCGGTCGATTCGAAACAGACACCGCCGCGCGGCAGTAAAGATATTTTTCGCGAGTCGGGCATCAAAGGCTTGGTGCAATGGATTCGCGAACAGAAGGGATTGTTGCTGACAGATACGACGATGCGAGACGCACACCAGTCGTTGTTGGCTACGCGAGTTCGCACCTACGACATGTTGCAAATTGCGCCATCATATTCACATCACGCTTCGCAACTGTTTTCGCTCGAGATGTGGGGCGGCGCAACCTTCGATACCAGCATGCGATTCCTCAAAGAGTCGCCCTGGCAGCGTCTTGCTGATCTCCGCGAGGCGATTCCCAATGTGTTGACCCAAATGTTGCTCCGCGCGAGCAACGCCGTTGGATACACCAACTACCCCGACAACGTCGTTCGGCTGTTCGTCCGTGAAGCGGTCCAAGCCGGAATGGACATTTTTCGCGTCTTCGATGCCCTGAACTGGCAGGAGAACATGAAGGTCGCGATGGATGCCGTGATCGCTGAGGGCGGAATCTGTGAAGCGTCGATCTGCTACACAGGCGACTTGCAAAACCCGCAGCGGACCAAGTATGACCTGAAGTACTACGTCGGGCTCGCCAAGCAGCTCGAGAAGATGGGGGCTCATCTTTTGGCCATCAAGGACATGGCCGGCCTGCTGAAACCGAATGCCGCGGTCACGTTGATCCAAGCACTCAAGCAGGAGGTCGGAATTCCGATTCACCTGCACACGCATGATACCGCCGGAATCCAAGCGTCCACGATCTTGGCCGCCGCCGGCGAGGGATTGGAAATTGCGGACGCCGCGCTCGCGCCGCTATCCGGCGGCACAAGTCAGGTGAACTTGAACACGCTGGTTGAGGCGCTGCGTGACACACCCCGCGAGAGCGAGCTTTCCACCGAAGCGCTCACGCGTCTGGCCACCTACTGGCAAGCTGCCCGAGAGTTTTATCGTCCCTTTGAGAGCGATGTTCTTCCGGCGACGGGTGACCTTTACGAACACGAAATGCCGGGCGGACAATACACCAACCTTTTCCAGCAAGCCCGCGCTTTGGGTTTGTCCGATCGTTGGGCCGAAGTCTGCCGGGCCTACGCCGAAGTCAATCAGTTGTTTGGCGATATTGTCAAAGTGACGCCGACCAGCAAGGCAGTCGGTGACATGGCGCTGTTCTTGGTCGCCAATGAGATGTCGGCCGCCGACGTCTTGACCAGCGAGAAAGCGCTTGCCTACCCCGCGAGCGTGCTCGACCTGATCGGAGGACGAATGGGCCAACCACCGGGCGGCTTCCCGCAACCGGTGATGGACAAAATCCTCGGCGACCAGGCACCCGTTCTTTCGCGGCCTGGTGAGTCGATGCCTGATGCCGATGTCGCAGCCGCCAAAGCCGAATCGGCTGCCGCGATCAATGCCAGTGAAAGTGATCGCTTGGCCGTCACTCAGTTGTTGTATCCCAAAGTCTTCGCAGACTACGCGTCGCACCACGTGAAGTACGGCGACGTCGCAAAACTGCCGACGCCCAACTTTCTTTACGGGCAACAAACGGGGGAAGAAATTGCCGTGGACATCGAGACCGGGAAACGCTTGATCGTCAAATTCTTGGCGGTCGGCCAACCGCACCCCGATGGTACACGGACCGTCTTTTTCGAACTCAATGGTCAGCCGCGTGAGGTTTCCGTTATCGATAAGTCGCTTGAGCCCGAGACGAAAGCGGCGGTCAAGGCCGATCCGAAAGACGAAAACCAAGTCGCCGCAAGCATGCCGGGAATGGTCATCACGGTGGCGGCCGCCGAGGGCGACAAAGTCAAGGAGGGCCAAAAGCTCATGGTGCTCGAAGCGATGAAAATGGAAACGACGGTGAATGCCCCGAGAACCGGAACGATCAAGACCATTCAGACTCCGCCGGGGACTCAAGTCGAGGCCGGCGATCTTTTGGTTATCCTGGAGTAATGCAACTCACCCTGATCACCCTTTCGTTGCTCTTCTCGATGACAAGCCTCGCCCAGGAGCCAGGTTTGCCGGAACTCAACGGCACCGACGGCGCGACACGGATGAAGTGGTTGATCGATGGCATGGTGGTGGATTCGCGGACGGGCCAACCGCTGACGGAGTTTCAGGTCACGCCTGGAACACTTTCTATTGGCGAAGACGGCAAGACGATCGTTCGCTGGCGTGACAATCTAAAGATCGTGATGCGAGAAGGCCGGTTTCGTTGGCCACGAACAAGCGGCTTTTCGGAGATGCGTTTTCGAGTCACCTCCAAGGGCTATCGCCCCCTCGTGACTCCGGCCATGCGCCGCGGTGGGCCCTACGCACGCGTGCGCGTGCGGCTGACAAAAGAGTGATTTTGGGGCATCGCTTGATTCAAGCCGACCGGGCCAATTGCTAGACTCTCTGGTGGTGAACCACCCACTCTCCGGCATCATTTCATGGGAATTGAACAGCGCGATTACTACCGTGATGACCCGCGCGACTTTGGCGGTCCCTCGGGGATTTGGGACATGCCACCCGTCTGCAAGCGATTGCTCGTCGCGACGGTGATCGCATTCGTTCTGCAGATGATTTTCTTGCGGCCGCCAGCGGTTAACGACGTTCCTTTTCAGTTCAGCGAAACGCAAATCGAACAGATGCGGGAAGAGACGCCCGATCTGACGATCGGAGACATGGTGTACTGGCTGCCACCGATTTCTGTCGTCGAAGACGTCGCGTCCCTGGACCCACGCCGTGTTGCGAGCGGCCAGGTATGGCGAGTGTTCAGCTACCCGTTCCTGCATGATCGCAATGCGCCATGGCATTTGATCATCAACATGATTTTCTTGTATTGGTTCGGGTCACGCCTGGAACGGATGTATGGCGCGACGGAGTTTTGCCTGTTCTATTTTTTGTCAGCGACCCTCGCGGGGATCTCCTATCTCGCGTTGAGCTACTACACGGGCAACACGTCGGCGGAACTCGGGGCTTCGGGTGCCATCTGGGCTTTGGTCATCTTGTACGTCATTCATCATCCCTATGAACAGGTTCACGTTTACTTTTTGTTTCCGATTCAGATTCGCGTGTTGGCATTGATTTATTTGGTGTATGACCTGCATCCGGTGCTGCTCGCAATGAATGGCCAACCGGGGCTCGTCGGTGGCGTCGGGAATGCGGCGCACCTCGGGGGCGCCGCATTTGGCGCACTTTACTTCTATCGATCTTGGCGCCTGACGCCCCTTTGGAACCGCCTGCGAGGCAAGCCGTCGTCGCGCTGGGAGACCCGAACCGTGAGGCGACCGGCGCGATCCGTCGTTCCCTTTGATCGTGGTAACCTGGATGCATCGCGAGGCCAGAGTACGAAGCCTCGGATCGATCCCGCCACGAAAAGGCTCGAAGCACAACTGGACCGGGTGCTTGAGAAGATTCAAGACAGCGGACGAGATTCGCTCACAGAAGAAGAAATCAGCGTGCTCGAACAGGCGAGTCAGAAGTATCGGGATCGTTAGCGTTGGCTGAGATCACGCGCCATCCATTCGCGATTCGCCGCTACACTTGAGCAGTTCATCGATGACCTCTGGTCGCAGCCGCGAGACATCGTTTGCGTCCTCGAGGTCATCGGGCTTGAGGAACAGGGAGGTTTCGTCACTCGACGAAACCAAGAACCACTGAGTGGATGTGACAGCCGCCTGCGCGCGATCGGAGTCGGTCACCACCAGCGGCTCGAACTCACCGCCCGAACCGGTCCATTCCTCCGGCGCAATTGGGTTTTCGTTGTTGACCAGCCGCTGCAGCACTGTCGGAAACTCCGTTGCCGATTGAAGACCCGCATGACGGATCGGCCCGGCCTGTGACGTGATCATTGGCAGCCTCAATTCACTGCTCCGTAGCGGGCCAACGCGATGACCCAACCATCCGTTCTGCCCGAGTGAGAACCCGCTCGAACCAGCGATCAAGAGCTGAGGTTCGAGATGACCGAGCGACAGTTGCAAGAGTTCGACCATCGAATCGATCAGCCGAATTTGGGCGGCATATCGGTTCATCCAAGCCAACAGTCGGTCCGGATCGTCATTGGACTCGAACTTGAATGACGGAACGCATGCGCTGACCGGCAATGCCAATCTCGCCGGTTGCCGATCGATGTCCTGCTCGCCGAACTCCTCGATGTCGTGGCTCGCGT
>JBCBLJ010000658.1:0-4898 GCA_038520195.1 Planctomycetota bacterium | reverse complement strand
GTTGGTCAGCGATTCGGTTGCCGACCAACTCAGCGCCGAACGAACTCCCGAAGTCTTCGTACTCGGGAAGGACCGCACCGTCCTCTATCACGGGCGAATCGATGATCAATACGGCGTCGGTTACTCGCGAGAAAAGACGGTCAAACGCGAACTTGTCCAAGCCATCGATGAATTGCTCGACGGGAAGCCTGTTTCGGTCGCGTCAACCGAACCGGCTGGCTGTCATATCGGTCGCGTGAAGAAAGTTGAGCCGACGGGCCAAATCACATTCACCAAGCATATCGCCCCCATTCTCAATGCTCGCTGCGTGAGTTGCCACCGAGAGGGCGAGTTAGCGCCGTTCACACTCACGAGTTTCGAAGACGTTCAAGGCTGGGAAGACACGATCCTCGAAGTGATCGAGGAAAACCGAATGCCGCCGTGGTCTGCGGACCCCGCACACGGCAAGTTTGCGAATGACGCCCGGTTGAGTGAGGAAGAAAAGGAAACGCTTTTTGCTTGGGTTGAGAACGGAATGCCCGAAGGCGATCCCGCCGACCTACCGAAGGCTCCCGAATTCACCGTGGGTTGGAAGATTCCAAAGCCGGATCAAATCATTTCGATGCGCGACACTCCCTTCGAAGTGCCCGCCGAAGGCGTCGTCGACTACAAACGGTTCCTGGTCGACCCGGGTTGGGACGAGGACAAGTACATCTCAGCGGCGGAGGCTCGCCCGCAGAACTCAGCCGTCGTGCACCATATCCTCGTTTACATCATCCCGCCGGGAAGTCGACGAATGGGACTCGGCAGCACCCTTGCCGGCTATGCGCCGGGTGCACTCCCGATGAACTTCGGTGATGGGATTGCGATCCGTGTACCTGCCAATAGCAAGCTCCTGTTCGAAATGCACTACACGCCCAACGGCACGAAGCAAACGGATCTCAGTTATGCCGGCGTGTGCTTTGTCGAAAAGGAAGACGTCGACCATGTGCTCAATGGCCGTCTTGCTCTTCGACACGATTTTCAGATCCCGCCGCACGCTCCAAGTCATGTGGTCAAGGCAAAGTATCGAGCTCGAAAGGACGAGCTACTACTCAGCATGACGCCGCACATGCACCTTCGAGGCAAGTCGTTTCGGTACGACGCTGTCTATCCCGACGGCACCAAAGAGACGCTGCTCAGCGTGCCAAAGTACGATTTCAACTGGCAACTCGAATACATCCTTGCGGAGCCCAAACGCCTGCCTCGCGGTACCGAGATCCTCTGTACCGCAACGTTTGATAACAGTGAAGCCAATCTCTCCAACCCCGACGCCGACAAGACGGTTTATTGGGGCGACCAAAGTTTCGAGGAGATGATGATCGGCTTCATGAGCACGATCGACGACTGAACCGGGTCTCCGTGGCAACTCGCGCGGAGGTTAACTCCGCTTCCAAATTGCGGGCCCTACGGACAAACCCTTCAACCGGCGCATCTCGACCAAACCTGTCACGATGCGGAAATTGGCACGATTCGCACCCGTGCCGGACCGATTGATGTCAAGCTCAACCTAGTTTTGGATGCAAAAACTCGCATTGAGGTGGGTTTCCGGGGGATCTGCGGTGGCTGTCGAGCGACATCCACCTTCTTCCGAGCCCGTCTGCCGTCACTCCGATGCGAGCGTTAAGATTCTGTCCCCCGTGCAAGCTCGGACCCGAAATGACCACCGGAACAGTGACCGAAACCATGACGATTGACACTGCGGATTCGGCACAAGGAGCGCTTGGCTCTATTGGAGAAGAACTTCGTAGGCACTTGTATTACTCGCTGGGACACCATGATCACAACGGGTCGCGCGAGTACTACTATCGAGCCATCGCGTTGGCGATGCGAGATCGGGTCTGCGAGCAATGGCGTGCGACCCGAAAGCGATTTGCGGCCACCGATCAGCGTCGCGTCCATTATCTGTCGCTCGAGTTTCTGCTTGGTCGCTCGCTGAACAACGCCGTCCAGAATCTTGATCTGGAGGACTCGGTTCGCGAAGCGCTGCTTCAATACGGTTTGCAGCTCGAAGAAATCGCGGAACTGGAACACGACGCAGGGCTCGGAAATGGCGGCCTTGGCCGCCTGGCGGCCTGTTTCCTTGATAGCTGTGCAAACCTCGAGCTACCCGTTGCTGGCTACGGCATCCGCTACCAATTCGGCATGTTCAAGCAATTAGTCGAAGACGGCCGGCAAGTGGAAGCCCCCGATCATTGGCTTCGCGATGGCAACATCTGGGAAATCGAGCGTTCCGAAGATGCGAAAACTGTTCAGTTGTACGGTCACACCGAGCGATACCACGACGAAAACGGGAAACCACACAGCAAGTGGGTCGGAACTCATGATCTCGTCGCGATTCCCTACGACATGCCGATCCCAGGCTATCGAAACGAGACGGTCAACACGCTGAGGCTTTGGAAAGCCGAAGCCACCGATGTCTTTGACCTCGAAGAATTTAATGCGGGCAGCTACCCCGAAGCGGTCGCGGCGAAGAACAATGCCGAACAAATCTCAATGGTGCTCTACCCGAATGACGCCAGTGAGAATGGAAAAGTCCTGCGGCTGAAACAGCAGTTCTTCCTGGTTTCAGCAAGCCTCCAGGACGTGCTCGACAAGTGGGTTTCGCGGCATGGCGAGAACTTTGACGACTTCGGCGCATCGAACTGCTTCCAGCTCAACGACACGCATCCCGCCTGCGCCGTTCCGGAATTGATGCGATTGTTGATGGACCAATACCGCCTCGAGTGGGATGACGCTTGGGCGATTACCACCCGCTGCATGGCGTACACCAATCATACCCTTTTGCCCGAAGCGCTCGAACGCTGGCCCGTCGGACTATTCAGCGAGTTACTCCCGCGGCATCTCGAAATCATCTACGAAATCAATGAACGCCATCTCGCCGAAGTGGCGAAACGATTCCCAGGTGACGTCGATTTTCAACGCCGGGTTTCACTCATCGAAGAAGGCGCGCAGCCACACATTCGCATGGCGTACCTCGCGATCGTTGGCAGTTTTTCGGTCAATGGCGTTGCTCAGCTGCACACAGAACTGTTGCGTGACGGGTTGTTCGCCGACTTCTGCCGGATTTGGCCAGACAAATTCAACAACAAGACCAACGGCGTGACGCAAAGGCGTTGGCTCTCGCACTGCAATCCGATGCTTCGAGATTTGCTGAACGAAACCATCGGAACTGAATGGGAAGCCGATCTCAGCAAGATCGATCTGCTCGCTCCGCACGCGGACGACCCCGAGTTCCGTCGACGCTGGGCCGATGTCAAGTTGGCGAACAAGGCCCGCTTGGCTGACTACGTCGAGCGAAACACCGGGATTCGCTTTGATACCGGCGCGATGTTCGATGTTCAAGTCAAGCGGATTCACGAATACAAGCGACAACTCCTCAATGCGCTTCACGTCGTCCATTTGTACGACCGTATCCGCCGCGGCGAGACTCAGGGTATGGCACCGCGATGCGTTCTCATCGGCGGAAAAGCGGCGCCGGGTTACCACCTCGCGAAGTTGATCGTGAAGTTCATCAACAACGTCGCAAGTGTTGTCAACTCAGCACCCGAAACTCAGGAACTCCTGAAGGTCTGTTTCTTCCCGAACTACCGCGTTAGTTCGATGGAGATCATTTGCCCGGGGACCGAGCTTTCGGAACAGATCTCGACGGCGGGCAAAGAAGCCTCCGGGACTGGCAACATGAAATTCATGATGAACGGCGCCTTGACGATCGGTACGCTTGACGGGGCCAACATCGAAATCCGTGACCGCGCCGGTGAAGAGAACTTCTTCCTCTTCGGACTCGACGCCGCACAGGTTGCAAAGACCAAGAAGCAGTACGACCCTAACGCAATCATTGATGCGGACCCCGAAATCCATCGCGTGATGGAATTGATCGAGTCAGGGCACTTCAATAAGTCCGAACCCGGCATCTTTGACATCCTCACCGCCGGGCTTCGTAACCCCTTGGATCAGTGGTTGTCGATGGCTGATTTCCGAAGCTACATCGATGCACAACAGTCCGTCGGCGAAGCCTATCAAGATCAAGAGAATTGGAATCGGATGAGTATTCTGAACTCGGCCGCCAGCGGTTGGTTCTCCAGCGACCGTACGATCCAGCAATACGCCGACGACATCTGGGGCGTGCGTTCACTCCGCAACGGGTAATAACAAAACGGGTCTCCCGGCCGTATTGATCCCCCGCATGCCGCACTTGGTTTGACATCTCAACCCGGGCTCCATCGAAGACGCGATCACCGCGGGCATGAAGGCATTAGCTGATACGCTTCGAGGCAGCCACGGTCGCCTGAAGCCTGGACTCCAACGAACACACGAAGGAAGCCCCCTCACCTTCCCATCCCACCCACAACGTTCCCGTTGATTACTGTTGTCAGTTACGACGTTGGAACTGGTCGATCCAGAACGCTTTCTTGGACTTCTTTTTTGGCGCGTTAACGTACCAACTGAATGCGGGTTTCTCCGGGAAGTCATCGATCGTGACCTCTCCACCGTGGTACTTCCCGTTTTCCTTCATGTCCTTCACCATCCAACAAAGAGCCGTTGGCTGATCGGGTTTTCGAAAGACGACCAGCCGGACCGGCGAACTTGTCTTGATCGTGTGCAGGACCTCTTCGTCCACGTTCTTGCCACGGTCGCGCAGATAGACTTGCACCGCGTCTTTCTGGGGTCGAAGACCGATACGGACCTGGCTGACCGCGAAACCGACTCGGGTTTCGCGCGGGCCCGAAGCGATGGAAGTGCGAAGCGATGCCGCGGATGTCGGACGAAACTCTGTCTCGGGGTCCTCGACCCAACGCCCGCCATTTCGGTCAATCGGTTGAATGACGATCCAGACAAGTTCGCCGGTCCGGCTGGTCGTCTTTCGAAAACCCGATCAG
>JBCBLJ010001019.1:0-2517 GCA_038520195.1 Planctomycetota bacterium | reverse complement strand
CTCGCACTTGAGAGGCATCGTCGCGCGACTGGGCATCGATCTTTCGATGTGGCGTGACTTGGTGTGGAACTTTCAGCGTTACTTCGGCCAGAGCTGCTGCGCCGGTTCACCGTCCTCAATGTCCGCCTACGCCGACTCAAGTGGACGAAACTGGGCAAAGGGTCACCGGCAGGTCGCGGAGTGCTTCGTCGGTACAGCCTGATCATGTTTGATCAAGAATGTGGGGTTGGCTTCCGGTCAGATTGCTTCTCAGGTGGTCATTCCAGCCAGCGTTTTCACGGGCGGCGGCCTCAACTAGATCGCCTGAATGCAATCGAGCTGTCCCAAGGCAGCCGTAACAAGCTCGGCAAGCTCCCTCCCTGCGTCGTCGTTGTCAAAGCTCGGACGTTTGGACATGAACAACCTGGAAAGCTTCTGGCACAGACCCTGGGAAGACGGTGCGACTCGCGCGGTCGCAGGACTCGATGGCTCGTTGGCTAGCGGATCTCGTCGACTTCGCCGTCGAAGACTTCGATGCGATAGGTCGCTCGATACGTTTGGCCGGGGTCGATCGTGAACGCGCCGGCGACGCACGGCGAGATACTGAAGTACGGCTTCGTCGGGTGCAGGCGGGTCGGGTGAGGATGCCGGAAATTGTTTTCCGTACCTGAGAGCTTCACGCCGATGATGTCTCCGTCGATTTGTCCGTAGAGCATCGTCCAATTGGGACGCGTGTGGTTTCCGTCCCCACGATGCTTCCCTTCACTCGTGAGGAAGCGGTGAAGAGTCGTTGAGAGGGAAGGTCGCTCGTCACGTTTACCGGCAACGAACGCTTGGAGGGCTTTGGCGGATTCATCAGAATACCAATCGTTGCTGCCGCGAAATCCGATTCCGCCGTAGTGGTATTCGTTGATGATCAGGGGCACCGTCGAAACGTTTGTCTGTGCGATCGAAAAGTCGATCACATAGCGATCTTTGTCGAGACTCGCCTTGACCCCCCAAACGTCGTCGAGGATCGCTGTCGTTTGTCCCTGCTTGTTCTTCGAATAGTGCTTCACCGCGACCGAGAAACCTTGCTCGCCAACGGAAAGCACGCGATCGTGCAGGACGACGCCTTTGCCCTTGTGTTGATTCCAAAAGTCAACGTTTTTGCCGTTATGAGTGGTGTTCGTCCAGGCAACGAATAGACCATGTTGGTGTGGATGATCCGCCGCAAAGTCTCCCGTCAGCATCCTTCCTTGAGGCGTGTAGATCGGATGGATGTAGCCGCTGCGTTCGTAGTGCCGCAGTTTGTCGCTGGGAGCCGAAGGAGCGACGATGTTGTAGCGGAGAACATCGGAATCGCCGCAGCGGATCGTCAAGTGTTGATCCGTTTGTTGGCAGCTCCATGTCGGTTCTTTGCCGTCGACGAATGTTGCTTGAACACACAAGCAAAAGCAAATGAAAACGCCCGTTAGGCGAACCACCACATTTGAGCGCATCAGACGGATCCCCATGACGGTTGGTGAAGTCTAAACCACCTGGTACGGCGTCTTGGACTTTCGTCTCGCCAGGCCGGTCTCGACGGCGGTCTCCGCGACCGCTCGCGCGACGACGCCGGCGACCCGGCGATCAAAGACACTGGGGATAATGTAGTCGTTCGTCAGGTTTCGTGGCTCGATGACCGCGGAAATGGCATCCGCGGCAGCCAACTTCATCGCCTCGTTGATGCCGGTCGCGCGCACATCCAAGACGCCTCGGAAAAGCCCCGGGAAACAAAGCACGTTGTTGATCTGATTGGGAAAATCACTTCGTCCCGTCGCCATGATGCGGACATGATCGCCGGCGACAGATGGTCGAATCTCGGGGTCCGGGTTGGCCAAAGCGAAGACGATCGGGTCTTCACCCATTGAGGCGACATCGTCCGCCGACAGCACGTCCGCAACACTCACCCCAATAAAAACGTCTCGGCCACGAATCACCTCGTTGAGGGTGCCCTCGTCCTGCGACTCGTTCGTATGATCGGCGAGCCATACCTTGATGGGATTGGTTGAGATGTCGGTTCGCTGTTTATGGATCGCGCCACGACTGTCACAGACGACGATGTCCCGCACTCCGGCGCTCATCAGCAGTTTTGCGATTGCGGTGCCAGCGGCGCCGGAGCCGTTGATCACGACGCGAATCTCCTCCATTGACTTACCGACGAGATGCAGTGAGTTCTTCAGACCGGCGAGCACCACGATGGCGGTGCCGTGCTGGTCGTCATGGAAAACGGGGATCTCCAGCATCGACTCGAGCCGTTCTTCGATCTCGATACATCGAGGCGCCGAAATGTCCTCCAAGTTGACGCCGCCGAATGTCGGCGCAAGCCTGGCAACGGTCTCGATGATCTCTTCGGTGTCCTGCGTATCAAGACAAATTGGAAAGGCATCGACGCCGGCAAACTCTTTGAAAAGCATCGCTTTGCCTTCCATCACCGGCATCGCGGCTCGTGCCCCGATATTCCCCAGGCCGAGCACGGCGCTGCCGTCGCTAATGACCGCGACGGTGTTCTTGCGG
>JBCBLJ010001021.1:0-2505 GCA_038520195.1 Planctomycetota bacterium | reverse complement strand
TGCTTCCGTTGTCGTAGGTGATGACTTGATCTTCGTATCGAAAGTCGGCCGTCAATGCGTTCGGATCCACAACGACGGTATCGGGTAGGTTGAACGAGACGCCAAGTCCTTTGCATCGAGGTATCACGCCGGACATTTTCTCGAGCCCGAAAACAATCGGGCCCAAGGATTGAAAAGCGTCCAGTCCACCGTGCCGGTCGCATGCCGTTTGGAGGAGCGATTCGGGTGAGTCAACGGTCGGCAATCTTGACTCCTTCGGCAAACGGCGGCATCGCTTTCAAGTCACATTCAGGCACGGGCTGTTTCCCGCGTTCGGACACGTTGCGGGGTTGCAATGCCAACACAGATGAATGAGGCAACCATCGGCGTGTTGTTGCCGAGCGTAACGGTGGATCTTACTCGCGTACGAAGTCGCGGACCTCGTTCATCACTTCGTCACTTAAAGGGGCGTTGTGACCGAGGCCGGGGATCGTGATGAATCGTTTGCGGGAGGAGGGGATCGATTCGAACAAGCGTTGTCCGTGACCAATGGGGATGAGTCGGTCACCTGTTCCGTGAATCTGCAGAACCCGACCCTGGAAGTTTGCCAGCCGCGACACGGAGTCGAATTCGTTGCGCATCAGCCAGCGGATCGGAAAGATCGGATACTTTGCTGCCGCGACACTCTTCGCGGAATCAAAGGTGCGTTCCAAGATCAGGCATTCGGTATTTTTCTGGCTGGCGACATGAGTGGCGCATCCGCCCCCGAGTGATCTGCCGTAGACGATGATTTTTTCCGGCGGGACGTTAAACCGTTTGGCGAGGGCTTCGTGCGCGGCGAGCGAATCGGCAAGCAGGTTGTCCTCTCCGGGTCGGACGTCGGAGGCTTGATAGCCGCTGTATTCCGCCGCGAGGACATTGGCATTGAGTGCGTCGGAGAGACGGATGACCCAGGGGTCTAAGGCCGAAGCGGTGATGCCATTGCCGTGGAGGAACAAGACCGTGTGGGCCGCGTAAGGCTTTTTGAGCAGACGCCCAGTGATTCGTGTCCCTTCGGGGGACTCGTATTCGAAATCTGCAACGGGGGCCATTGGGTTGGCCGGGTGAACGTTGAAGTACGCGCCAGGAAAGAGCAGACGTTCTTCGAAGACGGCCATCAAGATCAGAATCAGCCCATATGTGAGAGCTAGAAACCGGATCAGCGAGACCCAGCGTGGCCGCTTCCGTTTTGTCGACGAATCGGTCGCTGGTTGTCTGTCGTCCTTCACCTTTTCGTCGTCACCGGCTTGAGTCATGATCTTAACGAGGGCGTGTTGAATCTTCTTCTAGTTTTGACCGCTCAATTTCAGTGCGTCTGAACGGTAATGAGCCCGGACAGGTGTCGACGACAGCGCGCGATTTTCTTTTTCCGGCGATTGGCATCGATGGAAACTCCAACGGACCCCGAGAATAGTACGCCCGATCAGGCTCGTCGTTCGGCGAGACGCGAAATCAAATTTCGGCACAGCGCGAAATTCGTGCCCATTCTCGAACACTTGCAGTGCTCGTTGTTGGTTTCGACCTATGCGGCGGGCAAAGTCGTCAGTGTAGGCGCGTCGGATGGAACCTTGCATCTTGCGTTTTCCAACTTTCAACAGGCGATGGGGATAGCGCCCGAAGAGCCCTGGCCGTCGGGAGCCGGCAAGATCGCCGTGGGCGGCCCGAACGTCGTATGGTTTCTCAAAGATGCCGGGCCATTGGCGGCGCAGATTGACCCCGCGGGGACCTTTGACAAGGGATACCTTGCCCGCGAGTCGTTCGTCTCCGGCAACATTCACATCCACGAAATGCGTTGGGGTGCGGAGGGCGAGTTGTGGGTCGTGAACACTTTGTTTTCGTGTCTGTCGACGCTTCACGAGGAATTCAATTTCGTGCCACGCTGGCGACCGAACTTCATCAGTTCGCTGGAGCCACAGGATCGATGTCACCTCAATGGAATGGCGATGGAGTCGGGTAAGCCACGCTATGTGACGGCGCTGGGGACGAGCGACCAATCGCGGGGTTGGCGTGAGAACAAGTCCAGTGGCGGTGTGGTCATGGACGTTGAGTCAGGAGAGATCGTGGCGCGAGACTTTTGCATGCCGCACTCGCCACGTTTGGTTGACGGAAAGCTGTTTGTGCTCGACAGCGGTCGTGGCCGTTTGGTGACGGTCGACCGAGCGAGCGGCCAGTTGACGGAGGTAGTCAAATATCCAGGCTACGGCCGCGGTATGGCGTTTGCGGGGCAGTTCGCGATCATCGGAATGAGTCGTGCTCGTGAGACATCGGTCTTTGGGGGTGTGCCGATTTGCGAGGATCGGGACGCGATGCGATGCGGGCTGGTGGTGGTCGACTTGCTGAGCGGCCAAAGCGTCGCGTTCCTGGAGTTTGAGTCGGGCGTGGAAGAGCTTTTTGACATTCAGGTGATCGCCGGCGCGACACGGACGGCGATTTGTGGCCCGTATCCCAAGGAAGACGAACAGCTGCCCGTTTGGGTGGTTCCACGCC
>JBCBLJ010000995.1:0-2686 GCA_038520195.1 Planctomycetota bacterium | reverse complement strand
GCTCGGCGTCGGTTCGGGAAAGTAAAAGTCGCCGGGTAATGAAAGGCCGCATCAGGGCGTGAATGCCGGCGACGTCTTCGGGTTTGGCCTGACGCACTTCGACGGCTGGACCGTCTTCATTCGTCATCGAACTGCGCCGGGTTGGTTGCCTTCTTGATCGTTTTGCGCATCAATTTGGCCGGTGCCTCACGTCCCGTGAAGAGTTTGAATTGATACGCGGCTTGACGCACAAACATGTCGACTCCGGTGATGACCCGCGCCTGTGCTTTGCGGGCGTACTTGACCAACATGGTGCTTTCCGGATTGTAGACGGTGTCGAACACGACCATGAATTGATTGATGGCCGATTCGTTGAACGGCGACGAGTCGACTTTGGGGTGCATGCCGACGGGTGTTCCGTTGACTAGCAACTGGACTTTCTGGCTGTGGCGGTCTTCCCAGGGGCATGATCGACAACCGATCTCGGAGGCGAGCAGTTGCGCGCGTTCTTCGGTTCGCGAGGTGACGACGACGTCGGCCTGACGTTGTTTGAGTCCCCAAGCGATGGCGCGGGAAACGCCACCTGCCCCGAGGACCAACGCGGTGACCCCTTGAATCGGGTTGTCGGTGGGACTGTCTTCACGCGTTAGCATCTCGTTGATGCAGTCCATCGCCGCTCGATAGTCGGTGTTGTAACCCAGACGCTCGTTGCCTTCGAACACCATGGTGTTGATCGCGCTAATCCCGTTCGCACTCGATTCGGCCTGCGTGCAATAGTCCAACGCTCGTTCTTTGTGTGGGATCGTGATGCTGATCCCTCGTATGCCGACCGATTCGCAGCAGTCCATGAAGAGGTGCAGGTCGTCTTTGGGGACTCGCAGCGGCACATAGCGAGCGTTCAGTTTTTCGGCGTTGAAGGCCACGTTGTGAACGAGCGGGCTGTAGCTGTGCGCGACGGGGTCCGCGATGACGCCGAAGAGTTCGGTCTTTTTGTTGATGCCTTTGACGTCATACAGCGTGTGCATGTCCTTCCAGTTGAGCTGTCCGGGCGCCATCGTCTTGTCGGTGCTGAAGGTGGCGTAGGTAAACGGCGCGCCAAAGCGGTTGGCGAGAATCCGAGTGATCGTGCCGATCTCGCCCATGCAGATTCCGATGGTGGGAAGCTTGGCGTCTCGGATCAAGTTGAACATCCGTACGTTGTCTCGGAACGAGTTTGCCATCGTCGCGATTTTGACGATGTCGGCATCTTCCTCGACCATCGCCGCGTGCAAATCCTCCAGGTTGTCGGGCGTACCGGAAAAGTCGTGGTAGCTGATGATCCGCTTGGTGTTGCCGTACCTTGGAATCTGCGACGCGATGTCGGCTTCGATGTCGACGTATTCCACGCCTGCGGCGATCGAGGACCGCAACAGCATCAGCCGATCCTGCTCGCTTTTGGTCCATCGCCCACCGTCCTCGCGACGGCGAACGGTGACGACGACGGGGCCGGGTCGATCATCGAGCAGCCGTTTGAGGCTGACGGCGCGGCCGATGTAGTCCAGACGCAGCTCGATCAGCTCTGCCCCCTCCTCCACGAGTGCTTTGTGCTCGGCGATCATCCTGGTGTGTCGACTTCGACCGAGGCTTACGCAAATCATGGAGTACCGAAAAAAGACTGCAATCGAGGCGCGGGACAGGCCACCAGACGCGGGGCACGCCGCCGGAAACGGGGCGAGCCACCGGCGCGGCTTGCCAGTGATTCAGACAGCGTATAATAAACACCTGTGTTTTATCGAGCCGGGTGTTTCCAATTCTACGGAGAAACCGCCCGGTGGACCGCATTTGCCGAGGAGCCCGCATGTCGCGCATCGCCAGACTGCTCGCCTTTTGGATTGTCCCCGTCGGAATGGTACTGACCAATTGTTCCAAGCCCGCCCTCGGTCAGGATGACATCTGGAGCATGCCGCGGGGGAATGCCGCCGCTTCGGGGTGGAGTCCGCACACGCTTCCCGATTCGCTAGCGGTCGCCTGGGAGTTCAAGGCCGATGAGGCGATCGAAACGACGCCCGTCGTTGACGCGGAGCGTGTTTACTTTGCCGACGTCATGGGAACACTCTATGCGGTCTCACGCGAAAGCGGGTCGGAGCTGTGGCGTAACAAGTACGACACCGGCTTCCTCGCCGCTCCTGTTGTTGTTGATGACCGCCTGGTGATCGGCGACATCGAGGGCAACGTGTACGCCGTTTCCTCTGTCGACGGAAAGAAAATATGGACGCGTGAGACGGAGGGTGAGATCTCCGGCGCGGCGGGCATCACCGGCGACAAAGCGCTTGTCGCGAGCCAAGACGGAAAACTCTATTGCTTTGAATTGGCCGATGGCAAACTCGCTTGGGAGTACCAGGCCGACGATCAAATTCGCTGTTCGCCCACCATCGCCGGCGACCGAACCTTTCTTGGTGGCTGTGATTCTCAACTCCATGTCATCGATCTCAACACCGGAAAGGCCGTTGGTGATACGTTGCCGCTGGGCGGCCCCACCGGCAGCACCCCCGCGGTGCTCGGCGACCGCGCGATCTTGCCGATCATGGACGGATCGGTGTTTGCCTTTGATTGGAAGGCCAAGAAACAACTCTGGCGATACGAAGACCTCGAGCAGTCACAGGAGTATCGCAATAGCGCGGCGGTGTCGAAGGAGTTCGTCGTGATTAGCAGCGAACGGCGACAGGTC
>JBCBLJ010001107.1:0-2076 GCA_038520195.1 Planctomycetota bacterium | reverse complement strand
GTGATCGGTGATGCCCAAGGCTTCGCCGATTTGAACGCGGCTGGCACTGGAGTCGAAACGCATTCGGAGCGCCAGTTTTGCGCGTTCGGTTAATTTTTCAAAACACTGTTGAAGTGCGTCGACGGCGTCATTTCCCGAGAGGTCTTTTCCGGCCCAGCGGTTCCACGACTCGTCAAGTAATTTTGGCTCGGCGACCGTTTGCATTCGCCCCAATTTGCGATGTCGCGAAACAAGCAGGTTGTAGGCGGTTCTTCGCAGATAGCCCGCGGTCGCATTGTCGTTGTGTTGCACGAAATCTTTGCGTCGCAGGACCCGCAAGAAGGTCTCCTGCGTCAAATCATCGGCGGTTGCATCGTCGCACCCCAACATTCTTAGATACCGCCAAACGCCACGCTGGTGACGGTGAATGATTGCGGCGTTATCCAGATGCGGGTCCTGTTGGAGACCGTCACGATCGGCGGACGTCTCGTTCGCGGCGTCACCGACTGGGCCCGTAGGAACAGTAACCTCGTCGCCCGTGGGAAACGATGCACCGTCGTTTTGGCTTGACGGAGTCATCGAAACTGCGTTCGGCCCCGTCGGTGGCGTTTGACCGCCGACACCCAATTCGTCCAATCGATCAGACCAACAGCTCGTTTATCAACTTACCTCCGTTGGCGATTTTCATCGGTCGACGGTTCTTGCTCATGTACGTCGTCTCCGTCGAAATCCCGAGACCGTTACAGACGGTCGCCATCAAGTCTTCACTGCTGAACGGCTCCGACTCGACCGTCAATCCATCCTTGCTGGTCTCACCGATGGCCAACCCTCCTTTTATACCGGCTCCACCGACCACGCACGACCAGGAGCGAGCCCAGTGGTCGCGGCCGGCGTTTTGGTTGATGCGTGGTGTACGTCCGAACTCACCCATCCAGATCACGGCGGTGTCCTGTAGTAGTTGACGCTGTTCAAGGTCTTCGACCAGTGCACTCATCGCTTGGTCGAGTTGCGGAAGTTTTGTATCGCGAAGCGTCTGGTGCACGTTTTGGTGCAAGTCCCAGCCGCCGAGGTCCACCTCAATAAACGGGACACCGGCTTCGACCAAGCGACGCGCTAGCAGGCAGCCCTGGCCGAAGCCATTGGTGCCGTAGCGTTCCTTGATTTTCTCGTCTTCTTTTTCGACCCGAAACGCCTCCATTTGACTACTCGTCATCAGGTCGAAGGTTTTCTTCAAGACCTTGCCGTGCTCGCTGGCCGGGAGGTCGCGGGTTCGACCGGCGAAGCCTGATTCGATCTCCTGCAGGGCCTTCATCCGCTGAAGCAACCTCGTGTTATCGAGTTTCATGTCGAGGTTGCGGATACGACCGGTGCTGGTGACCGAGAACGGCGACCACGCCATGCCCAAGAATCCCGGCCCCGCGCTGGCACCTCCGATCGAGACGAACGGCGGGATCTCCAGTTCGGGACGTTGCCCGATCAGCTCGTGAGCAATGACCGATCCATAGCTTGGGTGCTCAATGTTTGGGTTCGGAGCGAAGCCGGTGTGCATGTAGTAACGGCCCCGCGAGTGATCCGCCTCGCGCGTCGCCATGCTTCGGACCACCGAGAGATTATGCATCTGCTGAGCCACCTTCGGCATGTGCTCGCTGATTTGCATGTCACCGGAGGTCGAGATCGGCTGGAAGGGGCCGCCGGTCGGTGCACCCGGTTTGAGATCCCAAATGTCAATCGTCGGAGGGCCACCGCCCATCCACAGCATGATCGCGGACTTGCGGTTGCGGCGCATCTCATCGGCGTTGGCACGGATCGCACCGCCAAAGGTCAAAGCCGCCGATGCCGCTGCGGACGAACCGGCCAAGTGATTCATGAAATGCCGTCGTGACATTCCGCGCGGAGTCTTCCAAGTCGAGATCATCTGATTGCCTTTCGAGAAGAGTGTTCGTTTATATGATGGAGGTTGTTGTCTATTCAGGAAACGGTTCAGTGCTGCATGATGAACTCATTGCTATTTAAGATCGCCCACCACATGTCTTGAAGCATTTCCGGCTCGTTGTTTCCGCGGGCCCGAAACAGGCTGCCAGCCAGTTGCACTTCTCG
>JBCBLJ010000055.1:0-19193 GCA_038520195.1 Planctomycetota bacterium | reverse complement strand
CAATCACGTCGACAAGACCGCTCGATGCCTCGTGGAAATCAGCTTCATTACCGGACCCGGCAAGACGAACGCCGAGTCCGATGAGCGGAGGCTACGAGAGGAAGGATACAAAGACTCAATTGCGGAAGCTCTTGTCGAAGCGAACGAGGCTTTCCTGTAATCTCGCCTCGACGAGTTCGCGCCCGCCAACAGTGAATAGACCGCGAGGCCGAAGAAGGATGGCCGGGAGTGGGATTGAAATTTCTTCCCCTGAGCAAACAGCAACGCCTTGACCGATCGTAGGAGGAACGGACTATGAACCGTCAACGAACATGTCCTCGAAGTCTTGTTGCACTCCTCGGCGGTACTTGTTGGCTAGCTTTCCAACCTTGAGCATCTCGACCGCTGTGTCACGAAGTTCTCTTGCGCGGTCGATGTCGCCGGATTGGTGCAACATTGCGCCGTAAACCTGGGCCAAATCAAGCCATTTTGAATTCGTCTCACGTTCGTCCCAGACTGGCGCAATGACTTCGTGGAACACGGCAGTGCCGAGCTCGGGTCGTTGCATCTCTTGGTACATCCTTCCGATCTGGAAGAGTGAATCGAGAACTGTGCTCTTTGGACCGAGTACACGCATCCGGTCCCGAATAACTTGCTCCAGAATCTGAGTTGCTTCGTCCTGGCGTCCCTGACGCCAGACCACCATCGCCAGATGGTGATACGCCTTCAACGTCATGTAGTGGTCGGGGCCTAGGCATTCCACTTTGAATTCGCAGTTCTCCCGGTGGAGTGCCTCCGCTTCGTCATACCGGTTGAGGCGGATATAGCTGATCGCGAGGTTGTTGTTTGCGATCACGGTGTCGGGATGAATGTTCCCGACCGCGTCGATCAAGTCTTGCCTTTGCTCCCGAAAAAGTTCCGCGGCTCGTTCAAAGTCGCCAGCCCGAAAGTAGGCGACGGCGATCGTACCCAAGACACTCAACGTCTGTGTGTGTGTACTTCCAAGTCGACTCGAGCAGTCGTCGTAGAGCTGCAGCATCTCTGAATCATCCGGCGCGAGCGGCTCATTCCCGTCTCGAGCGTTTAGCTGTGCGTATCGGACCGCTAACCGCAGTTCATCGGACGTGGCTTTTTCCCGCGACAACTGGTTGAGAAGTTCTCGGCTGCGTTCAGGCTGGCCGAGGGACTTCAAACACATGGCCAATGATAACTTGGCGTCTTGGGAAAGCTCTGCGTCGCCGCGGTCCCCCAGTTCTCGATAGATCGAGACGGCACGTTCCAGATGTTCAAGTGCTTGATCTCCGTGACCGGTCTCATAGTACGTGTTGCCGATCGCAGCACGCAGCGCGGCTTCGACCCGCGGTCGACCACTAAATCGTCGATCGATGCTCTCTCCGGCGCTATCGAGAACATTCAACACGGTGAGGCCGATGCCCTCGTTTTCGGGGATCGCCGCGTCAAACAGATCGACCGTCAAGAACTCGACGACTTCCTTGGTCGCTTCATTCGACTCCAACTGTGCGGAAAGGCGTGTTTCCGCTTCGGTAGCCTTGTCCTGCGCAAGTTTCGTTTGAATAGAGAGTGCATGGGTAAATCGAGCCCAAACGACGACCAGCGAAACAGCGGAGATGAAAACGACCGCTGCGAGACTCGACCATGCGGGATGCCTTCGTATCCACTTCCAACCGTGCTGCACGATGGTTGCGGGTTTGGCAAGAATCGGTCGTCCATCCAAGAACCGATTGAGATCCTCGGCAAGCGTCGTCGGCGTCGAGTAGCGGTTGCCGACTTGCTTCTGTAGGCACTTCAGGCAGATGGTTTCTAAGTCCTTCGGAATGCTCGCGTTTAGTTTTCGGGGTGCGATCGGATCGTGCTCGATCACTTGGCGAATGATCTCGAGCGAGGTTTCACCTCGAAACGGCCGGACGCCGGTCAGCATCTCATACAGAATGACACCGAGGGCATAGACATCGGTTGCAAACCCGACTTGTTCGCCGTCTCCCGAGGCTTGTTCGGGCGCCATGTAGTCCGGGGTGCCGATGATCGCTTGGGTTTGAGTCAGTTCGCTGGGGGCATCGAGAAGCTTGGCGATTCCGAAGTCCGCGACCTTAGGCACTTCGCCGACGAAAAGAACGTTGGACGGCTTCAGATCACGATGCAAGACGCCATGATCGTGGGCGTGCTGAACCCCTTGAGCCAGCTGGCTAAGAAGTTCTGCGGAACGCCGCGGGTTCTGCGGCGTTTGTTCGATGCGATCCGCGAGAGACCGACGGTCCGCCAATTCCTGAGAAACGTAGGCGAGGCCCTCGTGCGAATCCGCATCGTAGACTCGGATCACATTGTCGTGCTGCAACCGCGCGGCCGCTTCCGCTTCCGTTCGAAAACGTAGCCAACGGTCGGGATGGACCGCCGAATCGCGCGGCAGCACTTTTAAAGCGACAAGGCGCTTCAGCTTTCGGTCACGCGCTCGGTAGACGATGCCCATTCCACCGCGGGCGATTTCTTCCAAATGAACGTAGCCGGGAATGCGCGGCGTGGTCGCAGGATCGCCGGCGTCGCCTCGCTGCGCTTCAATATCGGTGTCGCGGTTGTTTGGCGAGATCGTCGTGCGCGCCGCTTCGACGGAACCATGTTCAGATGCGAGACTCTGCTCATCAATCTGGCGCCATCGGTCGATCGTCTGCCCGTCGCAAGCTGCACTCAAACGCTCCTGACAGATCGAGCACTCCTGCACATGCGCATCAATTTGAGCCAAGTCATCGACGTCCTCTTGCAAGTAGGCAAGCAAGACTTCGCGCGAAGGACATTCGACGGTTGGTAATCGAGACATGGTGCGCTACCTGGTTGAATCGGTGCACATCGTATCCAAGCGATCAAACTCGGCCTTGATCATCGCCTGAACACGGCTTCTGGCCTGGTAGACTGCCAAGACCGACATACCCAGGTCTTCGGAGACCTCCTTTCCAGATCGCTTTTCAAACGCAGTCTGATGGAACGCAGTCCAGGTGCTCTGTTGGGTACGCCTACGAACGATGCTCATGGCGTCATCCAGCAGATTTCGGTCGCACTCTTTCTCCATTTCGTCGACGAAGTCCTCGCCGGCCTCGACCGAGAGCAACATTCGATGAACGTCGTCGTCGCCGGAACCTTGAAAGTGACGTCGCCGGCTCTGCTGGAAATCGCACCAGGCACGGTGGGCGATCGTCTTTAACCAACCACGAAAGCGGACGCCATCACGCTTTTCATAGCGTTTCATCTGTTTCGACAGAGCCAAGAGGATGTTTTGCGTGACATCCTCGCCGTCCGCTACTTGAAGCCCCCAGCGCTGGCACCAACGGCGAATCAGCGGTCCGTAACGGGACACAAACTCCTCCCAAGCGACGCCATCGTCGGGGTCACTCTGCAGTCTTCCAAGCAGCGTCAAGCTGGTCGTTGATGAACTCGAAAAGCCGGGCATCGGCGTGTTTCCGATTTTTTCTCTTTTTCGGCGTCAGCTTTCTCATTGGGAAGAGATTGAGCTGCATTGAATTTGCCCATCACCGCCCACGGTACTGCGTACGACAATGCTAATCCGCTCTTCAGCCTACCTGAAAAAACTTCGCAAGGGAAAGCGAAAGCAGTTTCGACCTCGGATCGAATCACTCGAATCTAGACAGCTACTGGCCGCGGTCATTTGGGATGCGGAGGGCGATGGCACCAGTTTCTCCGACCCGCTGAACTGGTCGGGGGATGCTGTCCCCGGGCAGGAAGACGATGTCACGATTGACCTCGACGGTGGCGGAACTCCCTACAACATTCTGGTGAATAGTAATCAACAGGTTCGATCACTCCGCATCGAAAATCAGGATGCGCAGGTTCAACTATCGGCGGGTGTCTTCACCACCGATACGATCACGATCGACTCTGGGCGTCTCGTCTCCACGGGCGGCGATATCGTCGCGACGTCCATCGTCAATCAAGATCGATTCGCACTCGGCAGAACCGTCGACCTGGACGTGGAGGAGATCGTCAACCATGCGTCGTTCGTGATCCAGTCGAGCTCCACGAGCACCGTTTCGATCGATGGGACGCTACGTAACCACGGCGAGTTCGGTCTCAATAGCAGCGGAACGAGCGGCGGGACTCTATCGGTTGAGAACGGTAACATCATCAATGAAGTGGGAGGCACGATTACGATCGGAGGCCCCGATACCCGAGCGCAGAACGTCCGGGCGGCCTTCGAGAATTTAGGGGAACTGACTTTCCGCGGTTCGAATATCAACTTCGGTGATGGCGATGACTTCATCACCAACCAGGGAAGCGTGACGGTTGAATCGGGGACTCGCTTTGCAACGTTTGACAGTCAGACGGTCATCAACCAGCAAGCAGGCGTCTTTGTCGTTGATGGTGATGTCCTATTGGATAACGGAACGCTAAATGTCACCGGCGGTGAGGTGGTGATTACCGATCTACTGCAGGTCGACAATAACGGATTGATCAATGTCTCGGGGGGAGTTGTCCGCAACGACGGGATTCTTCAACTCAACCAGCGTGGGACCTTTGACTTTTCCGGTGGAGACATTGTCGGCACCGAGCCGGTCCAGATCTTTGGAACGGTCGCACTCAACATCACCGGTGACGGGTCCTTCGATGCTCAGACACGCGGCAGCACCACGGTCTCTGGCAAACTTTTGACGGGTCAATCTCTGTCGGTCATCCGAGGTAATTCCGGACTCGAATTCACGCCCGGCTTTACCAATGAAGGCACGATCGAGTTCACCAACCCCGAGGGTTCCGCCCAGTCAATCTCAACCACCGATGACTCATCCTTCCAAAATCTTCCCGGCGGTACCGTTCGATTCACTCGAACCAACTCGTTCACCGCAATCGGAACGTTCATCCAGTCGCCAATCGACAACGCTGGAACGATGATTGTCGACACAATCGTTTTTGATTCAAAACTCAATGAACTGAAGAACACGGGGACGTTTGAGATCACGCCCGCGGGGCGCTATTCACGTAGTTCATCAGGTAGCGGGACCGTTCGTCCATTCCTTCAGGCAGGCGGGACACTCACGAATGACGGCAGGTTTGATGGAAACGGTTTGACGTTGGAGTACACCGGGGGCGATGCGTTTGGGACGTTCACACCCCGTGACTTGATTCTTGCATCAGGCTCTGGTGGATCCGGTGTCTTCTCGCCGACCAACTCTCTGGCCGGTGATGTTCAGCCCGGGCAAACCGTCGTGGTTGATTCCCCAAACATCGACATCAATAGCGATGTTAGCAATGAGGGAGCCATTCGTTTTGTCCCGCCTGCCGACGGTACTCAGGCGAGCCTATTCGTCAACAACTCGGTCTTCTCGAACTTAGCGGGTGGCGAGATCACTTTTGAAGCCGCCGTGGGACAATCCGCGTTTGTATTCGGCAGCATCATCAACGAGGGCGAAATCCGTGTGACGCAGGGTGCAGCGCGAATCGATGGAATCCTGAATCGAGACCAAGTCATCGTCGAGGAAAATGCGACTCTCTTTCAAAGGGTCAACACCGCCTTCGTTCAGGAAGCAGGTACTTTGGATCTGACTGGTGAGGGCCTGTTCAAGGGGCTGTTTGACTATCGCGGAGGGAATATCTCCGGTGTCCCTCACGTCTCCGATGGAGGATCCTTGGCGGTCGCCGAAGGGCTCCCCGCGAGCGAGTACTTGCTCACCGAAGGAGGAGACTTCGAAAGCAACCTGCCTGCCGAAGTGACCGTAACGATCTCCAACCGAGGTGCAGCGACAAACATCGATTCGTACGATGCTATCTCTGATTTCGTCGTCAACGGTGTACTAGTCATCGGCGACGCGGAAAGCACTGGCCAGCGAATTGATCTCGATGTTCCGGGGACGCTAACGATTGGTCCGACCGGTTCCATCACCACGTCGGGGATCGAATCGCGAATCGAATCCACCCTGACCAACGAAGGCGCGTTTCGGGCTCAAGCTTTGACCACCGTCACCGAAGCCAGTGCGACTCATGTCAACCGTGGTGAGCTGACTGTCGTCGACGATACGCTGCGATTCTTTGGCGACGGACTGACGAATGAAGTGTCGGGAACGGTCGGAGGAACGGGAGGCCTGTTCTTGGATGACGGGTCATTTGGGTTTCGCCCCACTACGTTTGTAAATGCGGGGACCGTCGCAGCAGGACAATCTCCAGGACTGCTAACCATCACCGCGACGAATAGCTTGATCGGATCGACCGGGAAAGTGATCGCTGAGATTGACGGTACAACGCCCGCGACGGAGTTTGATGTGCTCACGTTTGTCGGCGATGTGAGCCTGGATGGCCAATTGGAAGTCGTCACCGCACCCAACTTCACGCCGTTCGCAGGGGCGACCTTCGAGATACTATCGGCAGATGGAATCACCGGTGGCTTTGCGAATGTCAGCCTCACCGGTAACCCCGCCGCTTTCTATAGCGCTGTGACCTCCGCCGAATCGGTGACGTTGACATCGGTGATTGCCGAAACCGACCTCGCTGTGGAGCTTGATCAGGTGCCAGGCGCGGCCGTCTCCACCCAACCGATCAGTGTTTCCTACACGGTGACGAATCAGGGTCTTCCGACCGAAATCGAAAACTGGACGGACCGACTCTATCTCTCGCCGACGGAAGAGTTTCACATTGCGACCGCGCAGCTGGTTGCCGAGATTCCCCATCAAGGCAATTTGGCAACAAGCGAAAGCTACAGCGAAACGGTCAACGTTGATCTGCCCGCTGCGCTTCCAGGTGTGTATCACCTGATTCTTATCTCCGACAGCAGGTTGCAAACTGCTGACGCCGACCGTAACAACAATCGCGTGGCATCGGCGGGTCTGCCCGTGTCAGTCGACACGATTCCCTTCGATCGCTTGGAACTGGTGGCCGTTGAATCAGAGAGTGATCGGCTCTTGAAGCTGATTGTGCCCCCCGGAACTGATTTTTCGGTCACGACTGAATCGACGGTCGCGGGCAGCCACGAACTCTTTGTCCTGAAGGACGATGTGCCCAGTCCGAGTCGCTTCGATCGTAAGGCGTTTCAAGCCGACAGTGCCGACAACACGATCACCTTGAGTAGCGAGGAACTGGCAACGTTCTTCGTTTTGATCTCGGAGAGAGAAAGTGCGGTCAATCCGATCGATGTATCGGTGCTGGCAACGGAACTTCCTTTGACGGTGGAAAACGTCAGCCCCGATGCGGTGGGCAACGACGGGGCCTTTACGTTGACCGTTGAAGGAGCCGGCTTTGACGCGACCTCCGAAGTGGATTTGATTTCCTTCGATGGAACGATTGTCGAAGCCTTGCAGGTCCGGGTGGACAATTCGAATCGGTTGCAAGCCGTCTTTGATCTGAACGAACAACCTACCGGCGCCTTCGACGTGCGCGTCACGAGCGGCGATGATTCGAGCACACTCAACGAAGCCGTCGCTGTCTTCGAAACGAATCCCGGTCGGACCGTCTCTGTATTGAACGCTCCAGCGGTCATTCGCAACCTTCGTGAGGCGTCACTCAGCATCGAGACAACGAACGCCGGAAACACCGATGCACCGGCGGCCCTACAGACACTGCTGATTCCAGACGTCAACATTCGGCTGTCCGAATCCGATGAGTTCACACCAGACATCATTGAGTTTTTGGTGACGGATCCGTCCAGTGCGAGTGATGCGCTGGCGCCCGGTGTGCACGTCAGTACGGAGATCAACTTTCAACAGTTGATTTCGAGTACGGTCGTTCCCATCAGCCTGCAAACGCCCGACCTCGCGTTAGAGCTTGACCACTTTGCCGTGATCGACGACTTGCGCCCGGAGACGTTTTCCGTCGAAGACTGGTCCGCCGTGTACGAGCAATACGCTGAGCTGGTCGGAGAAACTTACGGTGAGTATCAAGAGGCGCTCGGCTCCGCGGCGGCGGATTTGAAGTCACTGGGAATTCCGACCGCCGATGTCGCGAAATTGAGAGCCTATCTGTTCGTCATCGCGGGTGCCGATGCGGAACTCGCACAGCAACTGCGGGATGGAACGGCGCAACCAAGTGATGTATCGGCCGCGCTCGAGCAGCTTGCTCGTCCGCTTTCCCTCTCCGCGATCGTCAGACGTGAAGGAGGTGACCGTGTTTCCGCATTGCAAACGGCCGCGTTCACTTTTTCAATTGATCGAGCCACTTCGCAGACCATCGATGCACTCAACGAACAATTAGGTGAAGCGTTCAGTGCCGCCCTTTCTGACCAGGAACTCGCGGATCTCGAGTTCGGGATTGAAGCGATCGTCACCGACGGCGGCTTCACCCAGCTCGATAGTAACGTCACTGAGTTGTTAAGCGCCATCACCAGCGACGACCTTCAGGCGTTGGAAGCCTTCCGCAACACCGCTGCGGCCCGTCGTGCAGAGATCCAGCAGGTGATGGATGCGATCCGTGGGACCACATCCGAGTTGCTCGATGATCTTGGCCAAGTCGAAACGGATCAACTGCGACGCGGGATCAATCAGTCGCTTGTTGAAGGGCAAACCGTCAGCGAACTGCTTCAAGACGTCAGCGAATCGCCCGCAGATGCGATCACGGCATTCCGAACACAGGTCGCTGAACAGGACGCCGCCACAGTGGTTTCGCAGCTAAGTGCTGACTTTGTGGCAACCCAAACGCAAGAAACGCTCGCGAACCTCCAGGCCGGCATCGTCGTTGAGCTGTTAAAGGGTGTCGATGTTGACGTCTTCGCGGAGGGGTTCAGCTCGGCAAGTGTTAGCCTGATCGATCTGCTGATCGCGGATGAGACGCAAGAAGAACGCGATGTCGAGTTATTCTTCGAATCAATGCGATTGTTGGGGCTGGATGAGTTCCTCGGCGATCTGACGTCCCAGCAGTTCACCGAACTGAGCGAGATCGTGAGGCAAGCGGCTCGCCAGAGCGACGATAGCCGGCTCGCTGATCCGGAACGATTTGCGAAAGCGATACTGGCCGGTCTAGCCGAAGGAACTCGCGCTGCACTTGATGCGGCATCGCGGCAGCTTGAGGTGAATCAGGTCTTGAACGAAGTGATTCAGGAGGACCCGACAGGTAACTTTGCTGGACTTGACCGAAACGAACTCGACCTCGTCGCCGATCGAATCGACGATTCAATTCGCAAAGAGCCGGCGGTCGATGTGGTTCGAGACGAAGGCCGGCAACGTGCCAAAGAAGCGTTGCTTGCAGAAGCCCCTGACGTGTCGGAATTCGTACGGGAGCTGGAAATCAATAATCTGCTTGATCAAGCATTCAAGGATTTTGACATCGGATTCCTTGAGCGAGAGCTCATTGAGGAAAGGCTGCGGAAGGACCTCGAAATCGATCTCGACCAGCTCGCCGAGGATCCGGACTTCGCGGCAGCACTGCTCGAGGACCAGGTCGTTCTTGCCGAGAGAATCATCGGTGCGGGACAGGCGGATGATCTCAACGAGGCGGTGGAACGATTGGGGCTCGAAAACAAAGCGGACAACCTCATCTTCGATGCGGTGAATCTGGACAACGATCTCGAGGCGGTCGTCGACAATCTGGATGTGTTTCAACGAGACGAACTTGTCAAGTTCGTGGCGGACGAACTGGACAAGGTCCCAGACAGTCGGGCGAACCAACTGATCCCGGTGATTCAGGCTCTTCTTCAAAATGGCGAAGACGCCGTACGCGAATTCCTCGATGAGTCGCGTGCAGAACGAAATCTCAACGCCGTCTTGAATCTCCTTCAAGACAACGAGGACTTTGATCCCGTACTGGATGTGCTGAACGAAAAAGAACGAGATGGTTTGGAACGCTTGATCCAAGAAGAAGCGCCGGATGATCGATTTCTACGGGATTTCGCTGACATCATCGCCAACCGTCTTGGTGGCATCGACGAGGCGGCAGCAATTAAGAGGGCGCTGGCGGACTTTGAGGATCAACGTGACGCCAAAGACTTCATTGATGAACTGGAGCAAGACCCGCTTCTTGGTGAGATCCTGGACGCGTTGGATGCGGATCAAAAGCAAGAGTTTCAACGTCAGCTGGCAGAGGATTTCAAGAATGGGCAGGAACCCGATCTCGATCAGTTCCGCGAGGCATTCCTGGAAGCCGACACTGAAGCGTTCGGTGATCGGCTCAACCTCATCCGCGCAGGGTTGGAGCTCGATGAACAGCTGAACGAGCTAGCAGAAAATGATCCCGAGATCGGGCGCGCGGTCTTCGAGATTGATGCCGATCAAAGAGACGTCGTCAAACGTTTCCTCGCCAACGACGAGAACGCTCTCGAAAGGCTTCGCGAGATCGGGCGGCTACCGCTCGATGAGCGAAATGACGCGCTCGATCGCCTGGCCGCAGAGCAAGCTGCGGCAGATGCCATCGCTGAGAATCCTGAACTCGCGGGTATTGTCGATCAATTGGATCCGGAAGAGCTTCGCGAGTTCGAGCAGTTGGTCGCCGACGCGTTCGAGGCCGCTCGCATCGATCCCCGCAATCCGCTGTTCTTTGACCGCCCGCCCAGCATTGAAGACATCCGAGAGTTCTTGCGGGTGAAGGCAACCGAACGCCAGGCAAAAGAACTGATTGACGAGGCGGCCGCCAATAACGAAGTCAACAGGGCACTCGACGTGCTGAGTGCGGATGCGATCAACGAGCTCATTCAATCCCTGGTCGATCGGCTGAACGAAGGGGTGACCTCCGATGACGTCAAAGATGAAATTCAGGCTCAAGAGCCACAAGACCTCAACGAAACGCTTGAGCAGCAATCGAAGGACCGCGCGGTGCTCGACTACCGAGCGGCACTCGAGGCAATCCCAGCCGTGGGGACACTGTTCGAGGCTGTCATTGATCTTTCCACACGCGTCGACGCCGACATCGCCGTCGCGATCGAAGCCGGCGTTCCGTTTGTCGACTTTGCCGACTTCGTCGTGCAAGCCGGCGACGGCCTGCGCGACCAATTGGAAGCGGCGGCTCCCGATCGCGACGCGGATCAGTTCCTACAGGAAGTTGCCGCCGCCGGGGCACAAGCGATCACCGACGCACTCACGGATTCTCAAGCGGGTGAGTTCACCGCCCAGGCCTTGGAACGCAATCTCTTCGCTCAATCACTTGAAGCGTCCGGATTCATCGACGCGGTGCTGCTAGCGCCGATCGCCGTTGCGGGGCAACTCGCCGCGCAAGGGACCGATGTCGTTCAGGCTGCCTTGGACGCAGACTCGGAGAAGCGACAGGACGACCAATTCCTTCAAGATGCACTGAATTTTGAAGGCGGTGCTACGCTACAGACTCAGATTTCGCAGCTGAGTGATCGTGCCAAGGCGGAACTCGCAATTACGGTTCGCGAAACACGAGACTCAAGCGGTTCTGTCACGACCATGCAACAGATTCTGCTGAACGGAGCGGACTCCGATGGCGGTCTGAACAGCGGTTTGGAACAGGACTCCTTCCGTCGGCAAGCCATTGAGGCCTTGGATGTTGTGGGGAATGATCCCGATGGCGAGGCTGCACTGCTCGCTTTGACACCTGAGCAAATCACCGAGTACCAGGCGCAATTGGAGCAATTCTTTAACGACGTCACGGTCTTGCAGGACATCGGATTCAGCGAGTTCTCATCGGAGACGGTGGGTGCCAACCAGTTGGATGAACTCAAAAACAACTTCAACGAGGTTCAAGCATCGCTTCAAGAGTCGCTTAACAAGAAAGCCGACGATCAATTGTTAGAGGCTGCGTTGAACCTGGAGGGTGGAGAAGAGTTGCGAGCTCAGATTCCTGGACTCAGTGATCGGGCGAAGGCGGAGCTCGACCGCACCGTTCAAAACGCCCGTGCCAACGGTTTCGGGGCTACCGTGCTTCGCGACATTCTCCTTGACGAGGCTGCTTCGGAAGGTGGTCTGAACAATGGACTCGAGCAGGGCTCATTTCGTACGCAAGCCATTGAGACCTTGACGATTGTCGGAGACGACCCAGACGGAGAGGCCGCACTGCTTGCTTTGACGCCTGAGCAAATCACTGAGTATCGGGAGCAATTGGAGCAATTCTTTAGCGACGCTTCGGCCTTGCAGGACCTCGGCTTCAGCGAGTTCTCAGCCGAGACGGTGGGCGCCAACCAGCTTGACGAACTCAAAAACAACTTCGATGAGGTTCAAACATCGCTTCAGGAGTCACTTGATAAGAAGGCGGACGATGAGCTTCTCGAAGCGGCATTGGATCTCGAAGGCGGAGAGGAGCTGCGTGCCGAGTTGCCTGGATTAAGTGACCGCGCGAAAGCGGAACTCGAGCGAACCGTTCGAAACACCCGCAACCAAGGCTTGGATGCAGCCGTCCTCCGCAATATCCTCCTCGAGGACGCTGCTTCGGCCGGCGGTCTAAACGGTGGTTTGGAGCAGGATTCATTCCGTCAACAAGTCGTTGAGACCCTGACCGTCGTTGGGAACGATCCCGATGGCGAGGCAGCCCTGCTTGCTTTAACACCTGAGCAAATCACCGAGTATCAGGAGCAATTGGAGCAATTCTTTAGCAATGTCGCGGCCTTGCAGGACGTCGGCTTCAGCGAGTTCTCGGCCGAGACGGTAGGTGCCAACCAGTTGGACGAACTCAAAAACAACTTCAACGAGGCTCAAGCATCGCTTCAAGAGTCGATTGATAAGAAGGCTGACGATCAACTGCTGGATGCGGCACTGGACTTCGAAGGCGGAGAAGCACTGCGTGAACAAATTGCTCAGCTAAGTGGTCGAGCCAAGTCGGAGCTCGATGCATTCGTCCGTGAATCGAGAGAAGGGAATCTGTCGGCGACGTTGTTAAGGCAACTCTTGTCCGCGAGAGCCGCGAGCGAAGGTGGGCTCAACGGTAGCCTGGAATCCGGTTCGTTCACGCGAAGCGCTTTCGAGACGCTTGATCTGATCTTGCAAGACCCCATCGCGGAGTCACTTTCAACCTTACAGCTCGTCGAACTCCGCGACCAACTGGATCAATTCTTCGAGAGCGTTGCCGCAGCGCAAGATCGTGGTTTTGTTGAGTTCAGCCCCGCCAGCGTGGCCGCGAATCAGATCCAAGCTCTCAGGGAGGATGCAGCCGGAATCATCGTCCGGGACATCGACCAGTCGATCGCTGAGACACAGGCGGCGGCCGTCACGCAAGAACTCAACGACGCCGGCAGGATCAGCCTGGATGATCTGGGCATCGGTCAATTGGACACGCTCTCGCGGATGATTACGGAGTTGTTCGATCCCGAATCCGGTGAAACGGCGGATGATTTCTTTGACAACTTCTTTGGAACGGAGTTGCCGGAAGACGTATTGGATGTCTTCGGAGATCAATTTGCAGTGAGTGATTTCATCGGGCAACTGCAAGCGGATACCGACTTCGAAAGCCAATTCGGCTTCTCAGAGTTCGTGGAAGGACTCCCGGAAGGGTTGCGTGAAGGGCTTGATCTCGCGATCGAACTTGCCTTGCTCGGACCCGACGGCAGTGAGGCCGATGCGCGAGCCGCCGTGGAGGCCATTCTCCAGTCGGAGAATCCCGAAGTAGAACTCTTCAATCTGGTCAACAACGAAACGATCGTCGATTCTCGATTGGAACAACTCAAGGAAGATTCATCGGAGGAGTTGTCACCCGAATCAGAACGGGCAGTCAAGAACGCGATTCGAAGTCGTCTGAAGAACTCCAGCTTCTTCGCCGTCGATGCCGAGATCGCTGACTTGGGCGCCGCTGGGTTTGTTGAGAAGGCTGAACAGGAGCAGCGGAGCGCGACGACTGAAATCGCGTTCGAAAAGTACGAAGAGTTTCTTTCGGAGCGAGGGCTAGATCCGACCGATGAGGAACGACGCCTCGCCGAAAACTCCATCGAGGGACTCGTCGCTCTTGGAAAGTCGGCGAAGGAAATCGACGAGTCCATTCGACGAAACGTTGGTAATGAAACGGCGTCGAATGTCGTTAACGCCTCCAACGCGAACAAGGCTCGGGCAAAAGAACTCGTCGAGCAAATCGAAGTCGTTAGGGCAGGGCAGTCAGCGTTCACCAACGAGGGACGGCTCAGTGATTCGGAGCGGGACGCTCTCTGTGAGGCCATCGCGGCGAGACTTGCCGCGGGTGAGTCGGCTGAGAAAATCCTGAGCGAACTCCAACTGCTGCCCAGTGCCAAGTACTTGGCACTGATTGGCCGTGAGGCCGAGTCGGGGGACCAAAAGGCAAATGATGCCGAGGCCCATCAACGCAATGCAGCTGAAACCGATGAGAGCGACACCGATTCCGCAGGTGCCAAAGACCCGAACGATATCATCGGACCGGATGGATTCGGACCTCAGCGATTCATCACCGGTGAGCAGCGTCTCGACTACACCATTCGATTCGAAAACATCGAAACAGCGACGGCTGCCGCCCAAGAAGTCTTCATTACACATCCCATCGACTCCGACTTCGATCTGTCGACGTTTCAACTAACGTCGTTCGGATTCGGTGACTTGAGGATTGACATACCAGAGGGTCGAGATCGTTTCGAAACGTTGACCGACCTCGAAGATTCACTCGGTCTACTCGTCGAGTTTGATGCAGGCGTCGATCTTGAAACGGGCATCGCGAAATGGACATTCCGCGCGATTGATCCCCAGACAGGCGACCTCGTTTCAGATCCCTTCGCCGGCTTTCTGCCGCCGAATGTCGTTCCTGGAGAAGGTGAAGGGTTTGTGAGCTACTCCGTCGTACCGGCTGCGGCACTAGTGACGAGAACTCGCTTGGATGCTCTGGCAACGATCGTTTTCGATTTGGAAGCTCCGATCGATACGCCGCCCATCTTCAACACGATCGATGCCGATGCACCGACCAGCCAGTTCGCCGCTCTTCCTGCGGTCTTCAACTCCGCATCCATTCCGCTTTCATGGTCCGGAAACGACGGCCAGGGTTCGGGAGTTGCGCACTACGACGTGTTTGTTTCCGACAACGGCGGCCCGTTCCAGCTGTTTGCCGACAACTTGGAAGACACGTCGATCAGCTTTATCGGTCAAGACAATCACCGCTACGATTTCTTGGTGACTGCAACGGACAATGTTGGCAGGGCCGAGAACAAGGCACTTCTATCCGAAGCATTCACCACGCTTGACATCAACGACCAACCCGTCGCGGTCGCGGAACGGGTTGCCGTGCTCGAGGACACGGCCGTTGACATCCCCGTGCTTTCCAACGATTTCGATGTCGACGGTGACGTTTTGAGTGTTTCGATCGTTGGTGAGCCGGCACACGGAACAGCGCAGGTCTTGCCCGATGGAAGTGTTCGCTACGTACCTGTTTCGAACTTCAATGGGGAAGACAGCTTCATCTACCAGATCGACGATGGACGCGAAGGCACCTCAACCGCGACAGTGCGGATCAGCGTCGACCCTGTCAACGATGCGCCTATCGCTGCGGACGACACGGTAGCGGCGATCGAAGATGTCAGTCTTGTTTTCGATGTCCGTCAGAACGACCTGGATGTGGAAAATGATGCTCTAACGGTGCGGATTGAAACGCAGCCTTCGCAAGGATCGTTGATTCGGAACTTCGACGGTAGTCTGACGTATGATCCGGCACCAGACTTTGCCGGAACGGATGTCTTCACCTATTCCATCTCGGATGGTCGCGGGCGATCCGAGGGAGCCTTCGTGACAATCGACGTTGCTGCTCGAAATGACGCGCCAAGAGCCGAATCAGAAACCGTCGATTCGTTAGAGGATCAAGTCGTCACTGTGGCTGTTTTATCGAACGATGTTGATCTTGATGGGGATTCGCTCCATGCCGAGATCGTACGGCAGCCGGCAAACGGCAGTGCAACCATTGATCTGGACGGGGCCATTGTCTACACGCCCGAACCCGACTTCTTTGGGACCGACGTCGTCGTCTACCGTGCGGTCGATCCGACCGGCGCGTTTAGCATCGCCACGCTCGACATCAATGTCGCAAATGTAAATGATGCACCCACGGTCGCCGATCCCATTTCGAATCAATCCTTTGACGAAGATGCCCCACCGCAAGTCATCGATCTAGCCGGAGTGTTCGCCGACATCGACACGAGCGGATTGACCCTGGATGCCTCCAGTTCAGATGAAGCGTTGCTCACGGTGGGCCTCGTTGGCACGCAACTGACGCTGACTCTGACACCCGATGCGAGTGGTGAAGCGACGGTCACGTTGACGGCCGACGACGGTGAGTTGTCCGCGAACTCGAGTTTTCTCGTTTCAGTCAAACCAATCAATGACGCGCCATTTGTCGTCAGCCCCGTCACGGACCAGACGGTTGACGAAGACAACGGAGCGACCGTGATCGACCTAGCGGGTGTCTTTGCGGACATCGATTCAGGCGAATTGAGCTTGTCCGTTGTCAGCGGTGATGAGTCGTTGGTTTCGGCAACGATCCTAGGTACACAACTGATCTTTGAAACCGTGCCCGATGCAAACGGGACGACGCTTGTCACCGTTACGGCAAACGATGGAGAACTCGAGGTGGCCAATGCGTTCTCGGTCACTGTAAGTCCGATCAACGATGCCCCAATCGTCGTCAGCCCGGTTTCGAATCAATTCATCAACGAAGATGCCCCACCGCAAGTCATCGATCTAGACGGTGTGTTCGCCGACATCGACTCGAGCGGCTTGATCTTGGATGCCTCCAGTTCCAATGAAGCTTTGCTCACGGTGGGCCTCGTCGGCACGCAACTGACGCTGACTTTGATCCCCGATGCGAGTGGTGAAGCGGCGGTTTCGTTGACGGCCGACGACGGTGAGTTGTCCGCGAACTCGAGTTTTCTTGTTTCCGTTGCACCCCTCAATGACGCCCCGTTTGTTGTCAGCCCCATCGCGGATCAGACGGTTGACGAAGACAATGGCACGACCGTGATCGACTTGGCCGGTGTCTTTGCGGACATCGATTCGAGCGATCTGAACGTGTCCGTGGTCAGCAGCGATGAGTCCTTGGTGTCGGCAACGATCGAAGGAACACAGCTCACCTTTGAAACCGTGCCTGATGCAAACGGGACGACGCTTGTCACCGTCACGGCAACCGATGGTGAACTTGAATCAAGCGATACTTTCTCGGTCACCTTGCTCCCGATCAACGACGCACCGGTCGTGGTCACACCGATTCAGGACATCAGTGTGACCCAAGACTCCGCCGCACAGTCGATCGACCTATCGGGCAGTTTCGGCGACGTGGACTCGACCGATTTGACGTTCTCCGCGATCACTGCTGATGAGTCACTCGTGGCAACAAGCTTGGACGGCGAGACACTGAATCTCTCGTTCGAAGCGGGTGTGACCGGGGCGACCACCATTTCGGTCACGGCGAGCGACGGAGAACTCTCTGTGAGCCATACGTTCGTCGTCACGATCTTGCCAGCGAGTAACGACCCGGTCCAGTTGGTAGACGGAGTGCTGAGGATTCAAGGGGACCAAGATGATCGTTCGAATCGGGACCTCATTCGGCTCCGTCGCAGACATGGATCGCTGGTCGTGCAAATGAAATGGGGGCGAGCGTCAACGGAGTTTTTCGAGTTCGATGAGGAACTCGTGGATCGAGTGGTCGTGAACGCGGGCGAAGGAAATGATCGTGTATCGGTTCACCACCAGATTGACCTACCGATCTTCGTGGATGGAGGCGGTGGAAATGACTTGATTCACACCGCAGGCGGTGATGATGAAATCATCGATCTGCAGGGACACAACCTGATTATCAGTGGTCAAGGCGATGACCTCGTCTCCACGGGAAGTGGGCACGACACGATCTACACCGATGGTGGGGACGACCGGATCGAGGATTCCGGCGGCAACAACTGGATCTGGTCTGGCCGAGGCGATGACTTCATTCAGACCGGCGCTGGTAATGACAGGATCTTCTCAGGCCGTGGCGATGACCTGGTGCTTGCCGGCGATGGCCGCAACCGAGTCTGGAGTGGGGATGGCGACGATCTAGTGATTTCCGGTAGCGGCAGGGACCTGATATGGGGTGGCAACGGAAATGACGCGATCTCTTCAGGGGACGGTAACGACTGGGTCGACGGGGGACGCGGTGATGATCTCATCATCGCCGGCGCCGGTCGCGACTTCGTGGATGGTGCCAGCGGACGCGATCTGGTCGTGGCCGATGGAACGGTCGATCAGTCGGACCCCGACGCATTAGACCAAGCCCTCGAAGCGTGGTTGGATTCCGATATTGAGAGTGCCATCGCAAGCCTCGGCGATATTTTGAACGACGACGACGATGATCATGTCATCAACGCGTGGTTGTTTTAATTAGCCGTGACCAGGGAGATCATGTCGAACGGCAAGCCGGCAGCCTTTCAATGAGTGGTCGAAGTCAGACGGATGTTGATGTAGCCATCGGAAAGCGAATGCCGCGCTTGGCCCGAGCGTCCATGTTCGGCGTGAGTTTCGCGAAGTCGCCGGCGATTTCGCGATTTAGAAATTAAACTCGACCTCCCCGATGTCGGCGGCAGGAAGACGACGACGATCTTCATCTCGGCACGTCAAACCCGTCCGCACGAGACGGAAGGTGACGCACGCAGCACGGCTTGATTCGAAATGGACTCATTGGATCACGCCACGGCAATCCACGCCGTGTTTTGATTCTTGCGTTGGTTCGCAGCGCCGTCGTACCCACCGGTGTAGAACTCATTGGGATTCCATGGCGCGAACTCAAGTGTGCGAGTGGAGCCGAGTCGCTGCGGCGGCGGTGAGGTTTCGTCGAACACGCGGATGATTTTGTATCGGGCTGCGGAACTGCGGATCATCAGCCACGCCGCGTTGTCGCTGCGAATTCCACCGGCGAGCGTGACCCAAGGAATCGGCTTCGCGGTCTTCGGATGCGCGTTTGGGATGAACCGGTTGTAGGCGACGAGCTTACCGCCACGGAAGCCGTCGACGTTTCTGGGCAGGAAATCCTGTGAGTTGACCTAGTCAGTGACTCGGTATCCATCCAGCGGATCAATGCGGAGAATGCGACCCTCCTGTTCGCGTGAGCCAAGAATGACTTCGTGGTCGCCGTCGATCGATGAAATAGCCGTGATGCCTCGGAGGCCGGAGCCGGCTCGGTCTTCCGGATTCCATTTCAACACCTCACGCCATGTCGGTCCGTCACTAATCGTGCCTTCGACTCGTTCCAGCAAACGCGGCGCGACTGAAGCGTACAGTTTTTCGTTGGCGACGCAGACGCCCTGGCAGCGTCGGTAGGCACCGCCATCGAAATCAGGATTCCGAAATTCGGGGCTGAATTCCATAGACGATTGTGTTGTT
>JBCBLJ010001084.1:0-2185 GCA_038520195.1 Planctomycetota bacterium | reverse complement strand
TCGCGTTTGCAGGCGAACGGAACCAACCATCTCATCCAACTCATAGTGCGGCGCGAGCCGCATGATACAGTAAAACGATCCCGGCTTACCCGGGTCCGCTTGCACGCTGATGCTGGCTTCGCGAAGCGGCTTGCGACTCTTGACATCGTCGCTCGCTTCACGGTCGGCCGTCACATATTCAATGATCCAATCGTGAAGCATCCGTTCGAGTTCTTCGGCGGTCCCGAAGGAACCCGTTTTCGTGCGTCCGATCACTTTGACGTAGTGAGCAAACCTGGAAACGGTCAGCATGTAGGGCAGCATCGCGCTGATTTTTGAATTCGTATTCGCGTCCGCCGAGTCATAGGTCTTGGGTCGCTGCAGTGATTGGCCACTCGCAAACACCGCCATGGGTGTGTCTTTGCAATCGCACAGTGGCAACAGTCCGAGATCGCTGAGCTCACGCTCCAAAGAGTCGGTCACCGCAACCTCCGTGACCGGACGCGGGATCACGCCGCCGTCGGTCGGGAAACTAAGTGACGGGAGTTCAGAAACCAGCCCGCCGGCTTCCACGTCCTGCCGTAGCCCGCGAATGTCCGCCAACCATCCGCTTGTCGCGAACGAGCGCATCAGCACCGCCGCGTAGGCATAGCCGGGATTTCCCCAAAGGTACCCGTTGCCATCCGGTTGGCTCACGTCTTCGGAAAAGATGAACTGGTCGACACGACTACCGTTATCCTCGTACGGGCCTCGCATCAAAATTCGCGGAAGCAACAACCCCAAGAAACGCGAATCCTCATCATCACGAAGCGAGTTCCACTTCACGTAGTCAACTTGCGACAACCGAGAGGCATGATCGCGCGTGACCTGTAGTTCGGTGAACGATTCCAGGTCCAGCAACTCGGGACTGGCCGCGCAGATGAAGGGCGCGAACGCACTCGCCGCGACGCCACTGAGCGAACGCAAAATCCCGAGGTCATCGGTCGATCGTTGAGCGCTGACTTTGGGATGGATGTCGTAGTCCCCGACCAAAACGCCGAAGGGTTCGCCACCGGGCGAGCCAAACTCATCTTCGTAGACCTTTTTGAAGATCGCACTTTGGTCAAACTCGGCGGAGCGTTCGAAGTCACGTTCCAGTTCACGCCAACCGACGCTCAAAACGCGGACTTGGATCAGCGGGTCGCTTTCGTAGTCCGCTCGCCGGGTCAAGAATGCCAATCCGCGCCACGAGGATTCCAACTTCTGAAATCGAGGGTGGTGCAAAATCGCATTGATTTGATCGGTCAGAAGCCGATCAATTTCCGCGATATCCGCCGCCAACCGAACCAGCAGGCCGTCGCGCCGGCCGAGCCGAGGGTGTTCTCGCCAATCGGCCCCGAACCACGTCTCCAGCGACGCTCCGATGGTGGCGGCCGACAAGAACTTGTCAAGCGACGCCGAACCGTCTCGATCCGCTGCTGAATCCGAACCCGCCCGGGCGGCCACCGACTCTTGGTCCAACACTCGCTCGAGAAACGACTCTGCGAGTGTTTGTTCGAGCGCGAATGACGGTCCCGTTTCGGGTTCGGAGTGAGACATCTTGGCGCGGAGATCAGCCGCCAAGCTTTGGAATTCGCGCGACCATTCGCATGCTGGTCGTCAACTCTTCCATTTGAAGCCAAGGCCGCATCCACGCGACGGCGTTGTACGATCCCGGCTGACCGGGAATCTCCTTGACCTCGACCCGTGCTTCGGCCAACGGATAGCGAGCACGGATGTCCGCCGGCGGGTTGGGATCGGTGGTCACGTAATTGTGAATCCAACGGTCCAACCACGCTTCGCAATCGGTCGCTTCCATGAACGAACCGATCTTGTCGCGAGCCAAAACCTTCAAGTAATGCGAGAAGCGGCTCGTTGCCATAATGTACGGCAAGCGAGCGCTGATCGCGGCGTTCTCGGTGGCGGCCGGCCGATCGTAGATCTTGGGCTTTTGACACGTCTGCGCGCCGAAGAAGACGGAATAGTCCGTGTTCTTGAAGTGGCAAAGCGGCAAGAAGCCAAGATCACTGAGTTCCTTTTCACGTCGATCGGTGATCGCGACTTCCGTGGGACACTTCAGGTCCATGTCGCCATCGTCGGCTTTGAAGATGTAGGACGGAAGCCCTTCGACTTTCCCGCCGTTTTCGACGCCGCGAATGGTCGTGCAAAAGCCGGTCTTCGCGAACGC